>NZ_JAYGIL010000016.1:0-142213 GCF_034931025.1 Arcicella gelida
CCCAACAATTTTATAATTTCGTCTTTGATGATTTGTTTCATCCTTAAAGGCTGGTTTGATGCGTGGTAGCTCAAAGTTCAGCCTTTTTGTTTTCAGAAACAAAATCTTCGGGTAGAGTATTATCTGTTTATGTTTCTAAGAAAAATTGGATAATTTTAGCTTATTATTGAAGTATTTATAAGGTATTTATGATTAAAGTAGATAGAATTCCAAGCGATGAAGCTGAATTAGCTCAATTGTGGATCCGTTTTAGAAGTGGAGATGGAGAAGCCTTTGATAGAATTGCGGCTTTGCGTTACCGAGAATTATACAACTATGCTACTCGTTTTACGAAAGATACTGAATTAGTAAAAGATTGTATCCAAGACCTCTTTCTTGAATTATGGTCCAGAAGAGAAAATCTGGTAGAAAATCCCTACGTTACTGTTTATTTGATAAAATCCCTTCGTAATAATTTATTCAGAAAGTTAAAAATCCAAAAACGTTTAGGAGATTCTGTTGATATACAGGGTGATACTCATGCCTTCACAGATGGATTAACCGTTGAAAGTGAATGGATTGCTGAAGAGTTTTTACACGAAAGCGAGCAAACAATCCGCCAAGCGATTGCACAACTGCCTAAACGTCAGCAAGAAGTAATATTTTTAAAATATTATGAAGGCTTATCTAATGAAGAAATCGCTTCAATTATGGATATTGAAAAGCAAACTGTTGCCAATTTCCTTTATCGTTCTTTAACTCAATTAAAGAAACATTTACCTTCAATTATCAAGTTGCTTCCAATGCCTCTTTTTAAATTACTCTGCCAGCTACAATAATTTTTTTAAAAATAATTTATAGAAAAAGAGTATTAGCAAATCATATCGTACTGTTTCAGTATATAAGGATTGTAAAATACAATTTTATCTATGCAAGATTATACAAATTACACTATAAAAGACTTCATTTTAGATGATTCTTTTTGCCGATGGGTACTCAGAAATGCTTCTGAAGATGCAGTTTTTTGGGAAAAATGGATTCATGAGCATCCTCAATATGCTGAGGTTGTTGCTGATGCTTGTGACTTAATTAAAAAAGTACGTGATGCACAAGATAATTTATCAGAAAATGAATTGCGAGAAGAATTAAAACGCTTGACAAAAAGTAGGCAAGAAATGGATGCGAGCCAAGTTTCTGTTAAAACTAAACGGAAATTGTCATTGGCTTGGCTATGGAAAGTGGCAGCAATACTTTTTGTAAGTATTGCTGGGCTTGTTTTCTATTTATCAAAAAATACCTCTTTACCTTTTGGAACTTATTCGGCTTATCAACAGCGTATTGAAAGTAAGAAAGATTTATTTCAAGAAGTACTCAATGATGATAAAATGCCCAAAGTTGTGACACTTCCAGATGGAAGTAAAATAATTTTAAAAATGGGTAGCCGAGTAAGTTTTCCTAAAACTTTTTCGAATAAACGTCGGGATATTTATTTGAGTGGTGAGGCTTTTTTTGATGTTGTGAAAGATCCAACAAAACCTTTTGTGGTTTATGCGAATGAACTCGCTACTAAGGTGTTAGGGACAAGTTTTACGATTAGTTCTTACGAAAAAGATAAAGAAGTAAAGGTAATTGTTAAAACGGGACGAGTATCGGTATTTTCATTGAATAAAGAACAAGAACCAGCCGAACAATTATTGACAGAAGAAGCCGAATTGATACTTACGCCTAATCAGCAAGTGGTATTTAATCGTAATGAAAACCGCTTAAAGCGTTCTCTTGTAGCTATTCCTGAACCAATAAAGCCGATTTCAACGGTTCATAAATCCTTGATTTTCGAGCGTACACCTATTAGTCAAGTATTTGATTCACTGGAAGAAATTTATGGTATTTCGATTACTTATGATAATGAATTATTACTGAAATGTCAGCTCACGGCGGAGCTAGAAAAAGGAACACTCTTTGAAAAGTTAGACCTCATTTGTAAAGCTATTGAAGCCCGTTACGAACTAATCGACGGTCAGGTAGTGGTTTATGGGAAAAGGTGTAATTAATAAACAACTCAATTAAAACAACCAAAACTTAATTAACTATGAAATAAAAAAATCTACTATTATCACCCAACAAAAAAAGCCGAAGATGCTCCAACATCTCCGGCTTGTATTTCCCCAACTTATTGCTGACAACAACTCCCAACTTTATAAAAGTTGGGCAGAGGGGATTTTTTGCTAAAATTTTAACAAAAGACCATTCAATTTATGAAAATTTTCACAGAATCAATCAAGATTTTTCTAAAAATCATGCGCTTTTCCTTTTATCAGGTTTTATTGATAGTTATGTGCAGTACGCTAGCGATTGCACATGAAAACCGTGGACAAGAATTTCTTAATCAAAAGATTACCTTGAAATTAGAAAATAAAGGACTAGAATCTGCCCTTCGTCATATCAAGAAGGCTACTTCTGTAAGCTTTATTTATAGTCCGCAGATGATTGGTGTCGATAGAACAATCTCAATTAATGTCCAAAATGAATCATTGAAAGAAGTTTTATCAAAATTATTGACACCGCTAGAAATTTCTTACGAAGTTTCGGGTTCAACGATTTTACTCAGACATATACCCAAATCAAGTTTAATTTCAACTCATACGCTTAATTTTTTATCTATTACTTCACAGCTTGAAAAAACAGTAACGGGAACAATTGTTGATGAGAAAAACCAGCCAATGCCAGGCGTAAATATTGCTATTAAGGGAACTACAAGAGGGGTAACCTCGCTACCTAATGGCAAGTATTCAATTCAAGTCCCAAACGGAAATAATACCCTGATTTTTTCATTTGTAGGTTATCTGACACAAGAAATTACTATCAATAGTAGAACTCAGATTGATGTAGCGATGAGTCTCGATATGAAAGCCTTGGATGAGGTTGTAGTAGTAGGATATGGTGAACAAAAGAAAGAAAGTGTAGTAGGTGCCATTACCACCGTAAAAGTAAATGATTTAAAATCTGCGGCACCACGTTCGTTGAATAATGTTTTAGCAGGTAAAGTAGCAGGCGTAATTGCTGTTCAAAGAAGTGGAGAGCCGGGTTATGATGATGCTCAATTTTGGATTCGAGGAATCAGTACATTTGGTGCAGGAGCTTCACCGCTTGTACTTGTTGACGGTGTTGAAAGACCAATCAACAATATCGAACCAGAAGAAATAGAAACGTTTTCTGTTTTAAAAGATGCTTCTGCAACGGCAGTATATGGAATTAGAGGTGCAAATGGTGTAATATTAGTAACTACGAGACGTGGCACAAACGATAAACCTTCTATTAATTTCAAATATGAATCAGGTGTAAACTCTGCAACGAGTAAACCAAAATTTGTAGATGCACCAACTTATCTTGAATTATACAATGAAGCTCAATTAGCCTCAAATCCTAATTATGTAACGCCTTACACGCCTGCCGTCATTGAAAAATACAGATCAGGAGCAGACCCGTATTTATATCCAAATGTCGATTGGTTGGGTTTAATGCTAAAACCCAATTCAAAAACTAGAAGAGCAAACCTAAATATTAGTGGAGGCTCTGTTTCGGCGAAATATTTTATTTCTGCTACTTATTACGATGAGTCTGGTATTTGGAATGGTGATAACTTGAATACTTACAATACCAATGCAGGCTTGAAAAGATATAATTTCAGAGCAAATACCGATGTTAAATTAAGCAAAAATACAGAATTGAAATTAGGTCTTGGAGGTATTTTAATTACTTCTAATTATCCTGGGGGTGGAAGTTCAGCAGCGATTTGGAACGATATTATGTTTAACACGCCCGTTGGTTATTCGCCAACTTATCCACTTGCCGATAGTAAGTCAGGCTTTGTGTATGGTGGTGTAAACGGAATTACGAATCCATACACTTCTTTAACAGGAAAAGGTTTTGCCACAGAATGGCGAAATAATATTCAGTCTGATATTACGATTAATCATGATTTATCAAACTTGGTTAAAGGCTTGAAAGCTTCAGCAAAGTTTGCATTTGATGGCTATAATTTCCATAATATTCAGAGAACCAGAGCCAATGTTGATACTTATATCGCCACTGGAAGAGCCGCAGATAGTTCTTTGATACTGAATAAATTTGTGACTGGTAATGCGGATTTAGCTTTTGCTAAATCATCAGGAGGTAATAGAAGAATTTATATGCAAGCAAATCTTAACTATGATAAAACGATTGGTAATCATTCAATCAGTGGGCTTGTATTGTATAATCAACAAGATTATCAAAGTGCAGATGCTAACGATGCCATCAGTGCTTTGCCTTCAAGATTGCAAGGTTTGGTTGGACGTATATCATATAGTTATAAATCAAAATATTTCTTTGAATACAATGCTGGTTATAATGGTTCTGAAAACTTTGAAAAAGGCAAACGCTTTGGCTATTTTCCTGCTTATGCAGTAGGTTGGATTATCTCGCAAGAACCTTTCTTCCGTAATAATTTATGGTTGCAATATTTGAAAGTAAGAGGCTCTTATGGCAATAAAGGAAATGACCAAATCGGTGGACGAAGATTTGCTTATTTGACGACAGTAGGTGGAGGAAACGGTGAATATAGATTCGGTATTGATGCTAATAATACTTTTGGTGGTAGAGGTGAAGACCAGTGGGGTGCCGACCTTACTTGGGAAAAAGAAGTAGAAACAAACATTGGATTAGAAGTACGATTTTTAAGAGGTTTCTATTTACAAGCGGATGTATTTAAAAGACACCGAACTGGAATTTTTATGCAAAGAAATTCACTTCCAGCTATTATGGGACTTCAGAATAATCCTTGGGGAAATATCGGAGAGTTTGAAAATAAAGGGGTTGACGGTAGTTTAGAGTACAATAAAAAAGTAGGAAATGTAAGCCTTGCTTTAAGAGGAAATGTCACATACACTAAAAACAAATTATTGAATGATGACGCTCCAGATTGGAAATACACCTATCAAAATAGAAGAGGCAAACGTTATCAACAACCTTTTGGATTAATTGCAGAAGGATTATTTACCAGTGAAGAAGAGATTAAAAACTCACCAACTCAAACATTTGGTGCTGTGCGTGTTGGTGATATTAAATACAAGGATTTCAACGGAGATGGTGTCGTAGATTCATTTGATGAAGTAGCTATTGGTAATCCTCCTACTCCTGGAATAATGTATGGATTCGGTTTTACTGTTGGCTATAAAGGTTTTGATGTTTCTGCTTTCTTTCAAGGTGCTCAAACAATGGATTTTATGCTTGGTGGAACGGGATGGTTTCCTTTTGTTGAAGGTGGAATTCGTGGAAACGTAAACGCTAATGCCGTAAACCGTTGGACGCCCGAAAACCCAAGTCAAGATGTGATTTTTCCAAGACTTTCCTTTGGTCCTAATAATAACAATTATCGTTCTTCAACGTGGTGGCAACGAGACGCTAGTTATCTGCGATTGAAATCGGCAGAAATCGGTTATACACTTCCTAAAAAATTCACTAAAAAGCTAAATGTGAATACTTTTAGAGTGTACGTTGCAGGATTTAACTTACATACTTGGAGTGGCTTTACATTCTGGGATCCAGAATTGGGTGATGGAAGAGGTTCTGTATATCCTATCCAAAAGAACTTTAATGTAGGAGTAAATATCAATTTGTAGCACGAGTTAAATAGTAAAAATAAAAGAAATACTATTTGTTGACATTTTAAGAAAACAGATGATTTCTTCTAACAAGAATAAAATTATGAAAAGACTATCTATATTATCTTTTGCTGTATTGAGTGTTTTTTGTTTCTCTTGCAGCGACTATCTGGACAAACAACCAGATGATATGTTGACAATTAATGATGTTTTTGCAAAAAGACTAGAAGCCGAGAAATACTTGGCAAGTATTTACAGCTTTTTACCCGACGAAGCTGGTCCTTATGATAACCTTTCGCCCATTTCGGATGAAGCTGATTTCGTTTGGACAGGCATTGGAGCAAATAATATCAATACTGGAAACTGGTCGCCAACCTCTATTCCCTATAATCCATATACCAATTATTATAAAGCCATTCGCTCGGCATCGGTATATATCAATCAAGTAGATAAATGCCTTGAATGCGAAACGGTAACACCGGGCATTAATACAAGAACCAAAGCGGAGGCTCGTGCTTTAAGAGCTTATTATTATTTCTTATTGATGCGTCAGTATGGGCCAGTTGTAATTTTACCTGAAATTATACCTGTTGATGCTTCTAATACTGATACGCAATTACCAAGAAATTCTTATGAAGAATGTGTAAAGTATATTACTGCTGAGTTGGATTTAGCTGCGAAAGAACTTCCTGCTGTTCAGACTAATGTTAGAGAGTACGGACGTATGGATCAACGAGTGGTAATGGCGATAAAAGCTAGAGTATTGTTGTATGGTGCAAGTCCATTATTTAACGGTAATAACCAAGATTTTGAAGATTTTAAAAATGCGAAAGATGGTAAAAAATTAATTAGCAATACGTATGATGCCAACAAATGGAAATTAGCTGCTGATGCCGCAAAAGCTGTAATTGACATGATGCCAACTGGTTTGTATAAAAAAATGGATGCAAATGGACAGTTAAATCCTTTGACTTCCTATCGTGATTTATTTGTTGACCGTTGGAACAGCGAAGTAATTTGGGCTAGACCAAGTGCTCGTACCAATGAGTTTACACAACATGCGGCACCTCGCCAAATGAAAGGTTGGAATGGTTTAGGAATTACCCAACAAATGGTTGATGCTTATCACATGAACAATGGAAAATTGATTAATGAAGCGGGTTCTGGTTATGTTGAGTCTGGTTTTTCTACGGCTAATACAAAATATACTAAAGTAGGCGATTGGAATATGTATCTCAACCGAGAACCACGTTTTTATGTATCTGTATTGTATAATCATGACGAATGGCCTTTTAGTGGGAGTTCTTCATACACGCCAATTCAATTGTATGCAACAGGACTTTCTGGAAGAAATGGCTCGCATGATCATACCGAAACGGGTTATCTTTTAACCAAATTTGTCAGTGCTGATAGCGATGTTCCCAATGGTCGTTATACACAACAAGCGTGGATATTTTTCAGATTGGGTGAAATGTACTTAAACTATGCAGAAGCCTTGAATGAGTACAATGCTGGACATGCCGATATCGCAAAGTATGTAAATTTAATTCGTGAAAGAGCTGGACTTCCCGAATTGCCTACTGGTTTATCTCAAGCTGAAATGCGAAAAAGAATTCAACATGAAAGAAGAATAGAATTAGCTTTTGAAGGGCATCGAGTATTTGATGTTCGTAGATGGAGAATTGCAGATGATACCCAAGGCGGACCAATGTATGGTATGAATGTGAATAAAGGAACAAGTTTTAATGATGCTGATTTCTATCAAAGAGTGGTATTTGAAACTCGTGTTTTCCAGAAAAAACATTACTTCTGGCCAATTCAACAATCAGAAATTGATAGAAATAGACAAATGCTACAAAACCCCGGATGGTAAAAAATATTAACCTAAATAACTATGAATGAAGCAAGATGAGTAGGTGCAAAAAGCACAATTCATTTTGTAATGAATGATTGATTTAGCCCAAACGATTGATAATTGTTTGGGCTTTTGTATTAAATCTTTCACGAATTTCTTTGCTATTTAGCAACGAAGTAATCCCAAGCTAATTTTGAAATATCAGCAATGATTTTTTCATTGGTTTCGCCGTTTTCTTTTGAGTTGCTTACAAAAACACTGATGGCAAAATGTTTGCCATTCGGTAAAGTAACAATGCCAATATCATTTACGGCTGAAGTAATACCTTCTTCATTAGTATCGGAAGTTCCTGTTTTATGAGCAACCAAAGTACCTTCAGGTAATTGTGATTTGATTCTTTTTTTACCTGTTGGCGAATCTATCATTACTTTCCAAAGGAAATCAAAGTTTGCTTTAGACGTAATTTTTTTATCATAAAATATTTTTAACAATTCCGTAGCTGCCATCGGTTTAGTCCAATTGCTAAACTGAACATCCCAAGCTTTGTGCATTTCTTCTTCATTGGCTACGATTGCTACTTCTTTGATGCCGACTTTGTGGATATAGTCATTTACTGTCTTAGTGCCACCAATCAATCTTAATAAAATATCACAACCATTATTATCACTTTCACCAACTGTGTATTGAATAATTTCGGCAATGCTTAAAGATACATTTGCATTTGGATATTTTTCCCTCATCGGACTCCAAGTATTAGGTAGTAAATCACTCGGTTTAATAAAAATCTTTTGATTTAAACGAAGCTTACCTTTATTCACTTGATTCAATACTGCCAAAGCAATATGAAACTTAAAAACACTTTGTAAGGGATATTGCAGTTCATTATTTACTGTAATACTTTCTTTACTTTCAAATCCATAAATTGCCACACCGACGGTAGCTTTTTTCGTTTTGATGAGTTGTTCAATGTTTGTTTTTAAAACATCTGTTTGTGCAAAAATTGAAGAAGTAACGTATGTAAAAAGTAAGGATACTACAAAAATTAGTTTGTTCATGATTGTTGATTGAAAAGGTTTAAATGGTAAATAGCATCTTGATTACTTCAATAACTCAGCTTTGATTTTTGCAATTTTTGAAGCTACTTCTGATGCGTATTCGCTGTTGGTAATTCCTTCGCCTTCTACAAAATTCTTGTTATAACTGGGCAAAGAAAAAGTGTCCAATACTTTACCGCCACTAAAAGGCATTCTGTTTTTGGCAATTTCCATCACACTTGCTCCACCTCTTGGTCCGGGCGAAGTAGATAACAAAAACATCTGTTTATTGCCAAATACTGGGCGACCTTGAATCATAGAAACCCAATCGAAGATATTTTTAAACGCAGTAGTATATGCTCCGTTATTTTCAGCGAATGAAATCAATAGAAAATCACTTGAATCTATCTTTTTAGCAAAATCTGTTGCCAATGACGGAATACCCTCTTTTGCCAATTTGTCCACACTAAACAAAGGCATTTCGTAGTCATTCAAATCTAAGATTTCAATGTCGTGTTCATTGAAAAAAGAAGCAACGTGCGTAACTAATTTTTTATTGATGGAAGCCTTGCTATTACTTCCTGCGAATGCGAGTATTTTCATTGTAAGGTTATTGAGTTTAAAAAATGTTTATAATCTAAATTCATTATTATCGTGTATGAAGGGTTTCACCATTCTTTAAAATGTTGTAGCGGCAACTCTTGCAGTTGCCACACTTGAAACGGCAACTGCAAGAGTTGCCGCTACATTTTAAGGGAATGTTGTGATATTTTATCATGCTGAAAAAATGTTAAACCTTTGTACAGTACTTATTCCTCAATCATTCAACCCTTTCCCATCCATAATTTGAGGGATACATTTTTCTACTCTTGCTTCTCGTGTTTTGGCTTGTTTGGGTTGAGCGAAATGTAAAAGGTACGCTCTTTGTCGTCCGTGAGTTAAAGCTTCAAAGGCTATTTTTAAGCTTGAAGATTCATCTAATTTCTGTTGAAACTCTTCTGGAATACTGTACTCTGTTGTCTTTTTTAGCTCTACTTTCAATCCTGCTTTTTCTACTTCAATGGCTTCATAAATATAAGCTTTTAAAATAGCTTTATTATCCACAATTCCCCGAAGATTGGTAAAACGAATTTGTCGTGCCGCCTGTACATTTTCCGTTTGTTGAATCAGCAGTCCATTGCTATTATCTAGCAAAGCCCCTTTCATAAACAGTAAAGCACAATACTCTTTAAAGTCGTGGATTAATACAACATTACTCTTTTGAAAAGTGTAACAAGGAACACCCCATTTCAACTCTTCGGTCAGTTCACATTCAAGGATAATTTTTCTTAATTGTTCCAATTCTTCTTGCCATTTATCGGCTTTTTCAAAATAAAAATCAACTTTAGGATTCATCATATTTCATGTCAAATAGTTAGTGGTTTAAAATTACTTTGTCTTTTGATATTTTCCTCAAATAGTACATCGAAAAACATTTTATCAAAAAGCCTGTTTCCTTAGAAATAAATTTTTGTGCCATGAAAATGATAAAGAAATCCGACTCACCCACAAAAATCTGTGTCACCTGTGGAAAACCATTTACTTGGAGAAAGAAATGGGAAAGAGTTTGGGAAGAAGTAAAATACTGTTCAGAACGATGCAGGAGGGCGTAGATGCTTTTAAAAATAATTGAAAACGCTAAGCCTCATAGAGGCAAAATCTTTGTAGCAATTTTAGGCGAAGTTCATTCTTTTATATAAATTGTATGTGTCCTCTATTTTAAAGCCCTATTTTAACTTCGATGAAACTGTCAAAAAATATATTATTTTCAACACTACTATTCTTATACATATCCGCAGGTATTGCTCAAAACCAATCTCTTCCTAAAAGCTTACACTTCCTCAAAGATTTTACTACTTATTGGTATTATTATAATGAAAGTACCAATCTGAGTAATGAGTTTATTCCATTGGATGAATCTAAGAAAGAAATCAAGAAAATAGTTTTCTTGCAACACTTATTAAATGGTAAATATATCCCTGTAAGAGTGTTGATAAATAATAAGGTACACCATCAACTTTATAGAATTGATGCGAAAATTAGTGAGGAAATAAAGCAGGTCATTAAACAAATGGCTGAAATTGAAATTAAAAACTTAATGTATGAAGGTAAAAAAATACCTGATTTCAATTTTACAGATTTAGAAGGGAAAAGCTATAATGATAAAAATACCAAAGGGAAAGTTATTGTCATGAAACTTTGGTTTATAGGCTGTAAAGTTTGTATTCAAGAAATGCCTCAACTGAATGAATTGGTACAAAAATACAGTAACAGAAATGATATAATATTTTTAAGCCTTGCTTTAGACAAATCTCAAAAACTTAAAGAGTTCTTACATAAAACAACTTTCAAATATGCTGTTGTTGCTGACAAAGAAAAATACATAAATGAAGATTTACAGATTAATGAATTCCCTACGCATATCATTGTAAATAGAAAAGGGGTTATTGTTAAAGTCTTTTCCTCTGCTAAATTCTTACCCAATGTTCTTTCAAATACTTTGAAGTGAAATTAGGCTATTCGGTCACAACCAGTTCAAGCCTGTGGTTTGGACTTTTTTCTATTTCTTTTCAAAAGAAATTTTTTAGGTACATTAACGCTTCGCTAATACTTGCACCAGTTGGGGTTTAATGCTCGCACCAGTTGGATACTAGTTGGATCATGGTTTTGCTTAATACTTACATCAGTTGATGTTAAAATATAAAATTAAATATAAAATGATTTAAAACCGTAAAGTTAAAGACTAACTTTGTGTAGCATAAGAACTTTAATAATAGGATAATGATAAAATCAGTAACTCTTAAAAATTTTATGGGTTATAGTGAATTCAGAAGTAAAGAATTTGCCGCCATAAATGTAATCATTGGCAAAAATGATACAGGAAAAACAGGTCTATTAAAACTATTATATGCAGCTACAAAAACAATTGATATTTATAGCAAGCGAAAACAGAATGAAGATATAAGTTTTAAAAAACTCTTGGCAGAAAAACTATTAGATACTTATCAACCTGGTAAGAAAGGGTTAGGTGAGTTAGTCAGTAAAATAACAAAAGAGAAGTTATCCATCGATATTGAGTTCGCTCATACAAAACTTAATTATCAAGATAGGCTTCATTTTTCTTTTGGGGATTCTACAACAAATACTATTATTGATTGTCAAGAGAATATAAATTCAGTAGCAGAAAACTTTCGTTGTTTATTTATTCCTGCTAAGGAAGTACTCACTTCTATGAAAGCCATAAGAGCAACAAGAGATAATTTACATATGCCCGGCTTTGATGATACTTATTTGGATTTGATAAGAGCTTTAGTTATTCCTACTCAAAAAGGAAATATAACACAAGAATTAAGTGGGATAATAAAAAGGCTTGAGGAATTATTTGAAGGGCAGTTTGAACAAGGAAAAGATGATGATGTTATTTTTAAAAAGGGAAATACTGAATTCCCAATATCTCTTACATCTGAAGGGGTAAAAAAAATAGGAATTTTGACAACATTAATTCGAAACAGACAGCTAAATGCAAACTCTATCTTGTTTTTTGATGAACCAGAAACAACCTTACATCCTGATGCAACAAGAGAATTAGTAGAAATGCTTATGTTAATGGCTCAGGCTGGAATTCAGATTTTTTTAGCGACACATAATTACTTCGTTTTGAAACAGATACATCTTTCTGCACGACGTTCAAATGTTCAAACCAATTGCTATTCGTTGAGTCGTGAAAAAGGGAAGTCCATAGAATGTTTAATATCTGATTTAAAAGAGGATTTCCCTGAAAACCCTATTTCTGATGAAGCAATAAGAATGGCTGATGAAGAAATTAAACTTGATTTAGGTCTATAAATTTGCAACCCTATTGAACAATGAATCAATTTACTGAAAGCAATATAACGCTTTGTTTTCCAGATACTAACTTTTTCCGTTTCGCTGATTGTGATGGTTATAAAGCTTTAAGTGGAAATCATTTTAAAGAAATGGATGCTTGTTGGTATGACGCTAAAAAAAATCAATATTGGCTTTTTGAGTTAAAGGATTTTTCTTTAGCGTCTTTAGGTTCTGATTCAATAGAAACGAAAACATGGGATATTGTTAAGAAGGCTGTGGATAGTTTATCTATGTTTCTTGCAAGTAAACATCAGTATCGATACGCCAATATTTTAAATATAGATTTTCCAATCATCCCCAATGCTACTACTACATTTAAGTTTGTCACTATCATTCACTGTAGTTTATCTCAAAAAGCAAATATTCAGTTGATAAATAATTCTTTTAGAAGTAAATTCAAGCCTTATGCTCAAATATTTGGTATTACCGAATATGGTGTAATGGAACACAGTAAGGCAATGCAGTTTATTAATGATATAGAAATCCAGTGATTGCTAAATAAGATAATCAACTACCAAATCCTGCCGCTACATATTAGCCATCGTAAAGTAAATATTAGCTCCTGCACTAACGGGATAAGCAACTGCATTTATACTATTAGCTCCTGCACTAACGGGATAAGCGACTGCATTTATACTATTAGCGACTGCACTAACGGGATAAGCAACTGCATTTATACTATTAGCTCCTGCACTGACGGGATAAGCGACTGCATTTATACTATTAGCTCCTGCACTGACGGGATAAGCAACTGCATTTATACTATTGCCTCCTGCACTGACGGGATAAGCAACTGCATTGCTACTATTAGCTCCTGCATTGACGGGATATGTAATCGCACTAACGGGATAGGCTATCGCATTGTCGGGATAGCTTATCGCATTGGTGATTTTGGGCTTTGTTTAGAAACTATATTTAAGGCGGAGGGAAATGTTTCTGCCTAAATCGTCGGTAAAGTATCTGAATCTGTTTAGATATTCTCTGTAAGCGACATTGAAGGCATTACTAACGCTGAGTCCGACGTTTACTTTTTTAATGCTGATGCCTGCATCGGCTTTCCAAAGACTATATGCGGGTGGAGGTGCAAGAAAATCGCTATTTGCCTCTACTCTGTTTTGTTTTGCCACTAATGAATTGCTGATACTGATAAATGCACCACGCTTTTTGAAGTCGTATTTTAAAGTACTTTCTAGTCGGTCGCTAGGAATGTTCACCATGTATTGATTATTCAGTACATCTTTTGCCCTAACCATCGAATATTTTTCTGAAATACTTATCTGTTTGCTGATTTGATAAATCGCAGAAACATCAATCCCTGCAAATCGGGCATTAACCTGAGTATAATCAAAAGCAGGGAAGGCACCACGTACAGTAAGCACAGTTTGCAAAACACCATCTACCGAACGAGGTTTCAGATAGATAAAATCATCTATAAAGTTCAAATAGGGACTTACTTCTACATTGATTTTATCGTTAGTATAGTTTGCCGTAAAGTTTAGATTATGGGCTACTTCTGGTTGTAGATTGATATTTCCTTTCTCATAAGCTGCCGCTCCGTGGTGAATCCCGTCCGAAAACAATTCATTCATATTGGGCGCACGCCAAGCCAATGCTGCATTGAATTTAAAGTCTAAATGTTCGTTGAAAGTATAGGTCGTTCCCGCAGTAGCCGAGAAATTATTGAAGTCAAACGAATTGTTATAGGCTTGATTATTAAACGTAAGTCCATAAGCCTCTGCCTTTCTGAAATCATAGCGTAATCCTGTTTCAAATTCCCAACGGTTTTTTAAATAACGCTCAATGATAAACAAACCACCTGTACTTACTTGGTAATTAGGAATCAGTACGGTGTTGACCAAAGGCTTTTTGAGTTCGTAAGAAGAAGAAAGGTTTTCTTGATACATCCCACTGATACCAATAGAACCTGATATTTTGTTGAAAAGTGGTTTATGTTCCAATAGTAACTCGCCTGTATAAGTAGTTAATTTAAAATTAAGGGTATTCAAGTTACGATTTCCTCTAGGAACGTCATACTCTAAACGCCAATCATATTGACGAGCCAGCGTAAGCGTGAATTTCCCCAAATTATCCACAATCGCAAAACTTTTAAGCTTTAATAAATGGTGAGCAAGGTCTTGGTTAGGGCGATTAATATTATAACTCGGTTCGGCAGGCGTGTAAGCTTCGTTAGGTTGGGGGTTATTGATAGCGTTTTGTAAGTCTGTTGTGTTACCAATATGCGAACCAGCAAAAATACCCAGTTGAGTATCAAAATAACTAAAGAACATTTCTGTACCATAATGTATTTTATTGTAACCAAGGGCTACCGAAAAGTTTCTTTCTTGTACGCCTGTGTTAGCCATGTAATAATTGGCAGTCTTTAAGTCTCCGCCACGTTTATAAGTACCTTGTACTCGCCAAGAGAAACCTTTGATGGCAGATAAACCGCCTTCTGCAATACCAGAAATAACGCCCATTCTTCCGTTAGAGAATCCAGCAGTATTAATTTCTCCATGAATTCTTACAGAATCAGGTAAAGGAGCAGGTTCAACCATGATTACGCCCGCAATAGCATCAGAACCATAACGCACACCAGCCGCACCTTTAATAACTGTCAGCTTTTTAGCCACAAAAGGATCAATCTCAGGAGCGTGTTCGCTTCCCCATTGTTGTCCTTCTTGTCTGATTCCGTTATTTAAAATTAGTACTCTATTAGAGTGCATTCCATGAATAATGGGTTTTGAAATAGAACTTCCTGTTTGAAGTGTCGTTACGCCCGTAATGCCTTTTAGAGATTCACCAAGATTTTGTCCACGAGTTTGGTCAAGTGCTTCTCCTTCTAAAATACCTTTTGCTTGGGTAACATTTTCTATCTTTTTGCCACTTACCACTACTTCTTGTAAATGTTCGTCTTTGTCTTCCAAAGAAAAATCTTCTTCATGTTCATTACTCAGGTTCACAGGGATTTCAACCTTTTGAAAACCGACAGCCTGACAAATCAATATATACTTTCCTTGACAAAGATTCTTGAAAGCGTATTTTCCTTTAGCATCTGCAAAAGTAGAAATGTTAGTGCCTTTTATATAAATAACAGCACCTGGCACTACTTGATGAATATCCTTTTCGTGAACAACACCTTTAAGGGAACAATTGCAATTTTGAGATTGTGCTTTGGTCGAAAACCAAGTGAATATCAGTAACGTAAATATGAGATAAATGCTTTTCATGAATGATGATGAAGATTGAAGCTGCAATTTACTGATAATTTGTAAATGGATTTCAATAATTGCAACATTATTGCATTAAAAATAAAGAGTGTTTTTAATAATAAGAAGATGAATGTTAGATAACATCTTGTTAAACATTCAATAAAAGACTTATTTTGTTTATGTAATTTAATAATAAGTTAAACAATGTACTTTTAAGTGAAAAAACCCTTTAGTATACACTAAAAGGCATTTTTTAATATCGTTAAAGTCTTTTTAATAATGTTTTTATTGATAAGTATTAAAAATTAATAAATTTAATTGATAAAATATTTGTTTTTTTGTTTAACTAATACATATATTTGTTAAACAAAATCAACAACTCGAAACTATGACAACGTTAGAATTTACATATCACATCGGAAAAGTATCTAAATCGTTAAAACCATTTGCGATGAAGCTCACCAGAGACTACGAAGAAGCGAATGATTTACTTCAAGATACTTTGTTGAAAGCATTTACAAACAGAGATAAATACACAGAAGGTACTAACCTGAAAGCATGGTTATATACCATTATGAAAAACACTTTTATCACCAATTATCAAAGAATGGTGAGAAAAAATACTTTCATTGATACTTCTGATAACTTACATTATATCAATTCAATGGAAAGTAGTACAGATAATTTAGCTATTAGCTCGTTTGCCATGAATGATATAAACCGTGCTGTATCAATGCTAGAAGAAGCTTACAAAACTCCTTTTATGATGTACTTCAGAGGTTTTAAATATCATGAAATTGCCGAGAAATTAGATATTCCAATCGGTACAGTAAAGAATAGAATTCATATTGCTCGTAAAGAGTTGAAAGATAAATTACACATGTATGCGAATTAGTTTTTAGTTGATTGCTTGAGTTACACTTCATCATTACAAAAAAGAACTCTAATCAACTAAATCAATATTGTGTTTTCGATAAATCATGAAGACGCAATTGATTAGTTTTTTGGTTAACAGAAGAATGTCACAAAAGGTCGAGCAGTTGTTCGACTTTTTTGTTAGTCACATTTCATCTTAAAAAAAGAGTAATTAAAGACCAATCAAACAAATCAGGATTATCTTTGTTAGAAGCTAATAAGAAAACGTATAAATATCCATCTGGAGATTTTTTCAATGAAAGTAATAGTAATAGGTTCGGGCTTTTCAGGATTATCAGTAGCAACAAGCTTGGCAGACAAAGGATATGAAGTAACTATTTTAGAGAAAAATAGTGTAGCAGGAGGTAGAGCAAGGGTTTTTCAAGCAGAGGGTTTTACTTTTGATATGGGCCCAAGTTGGTATTGGATGCCAGATGTTTTTGATAATTACTTTGCTAAGTTTAATAAAAAAACTTCCGATTATTATGATTTAGTTCGTCTTGACCCATCATATTCAGTCATCCTAGAAGGCAATGAAACCATAAATTTACCAGCAAGTATAGATAAATTAGGAGATTTGTTTGAAAGTATGGAAGCTGGTAGCAAAGAAAAATTTCAGGAATTCTTACGCCAAGCCGAATATAAATATGATGTTGGTATTAATCAGTTTGTTTGGAAGCCATCAACGAGTATTACAGAATTTTTAAGTTTGAAATTACTCTATGATGTGGTTCGTTTAGATGTTTTTCAATCTTTTGCTTCGCATATCAGGAAGTTTTTCAAGGATGAAAAAATCTTGAAACTGATGGAGTTCCCGATTTTGTTTTTAGGAGCTACTCCCGAGAATACGCCAGCCATGTATAGTTTAATGAATTATGCAGAAATGAAATTGGGTACTTGGTATCCGATGGGTGGCATGTTCAAAATTGTAGAAGGAATGGTAAAACTGGCGGAGGAAAAAGGTGTAAAAATATTGTTGAACCAAAATGTGCAAAAGATAGAAGTAACAAATGGTTCAGCGAAAAAAGTAATTACGGATCAAGGTGAGTTTACTGCTGATGTAGTAGTAGCAAGTGCTGATTATCATCATGTAGAAGATAAATTATTGGGAGAAGAGTACAGAAATTATGATGAAGAATATTGGAAGAAAAGAGTAATGGCACCGTCGTCTTTGTTATTTTATCTAGGAATTAACAAACGCATTCCGAAATTATTACATCATAATTTGTTCTTTGATGAAGATTTCAAAGTGCATGCACATGAAATTTACACAGCACCACAATGGCCTTCGAAACCATTGTTTTATGCTTCAGCACCAACAAAAACGGATGAAAGTATTGCACCAGAAGGTTGTGAAAACGTATTTTTACTAATTCCAGTCGCCCCAGATTTGGAGGATTCGGAAGAAATTCGTGAAAAGTATTATCATATCATCATGGAAAGATTAGAAAAATACTGTGGTGTTTCTATTCGTGATGCAGTGATTTTTAAAAGAAGTTATGCTCACAGTGATTTTAAAGCTGATTATAATGCTTTCAGAGGAAATGCTTATGGTTTGGCCAATACGTTGATGCAAACTGCTCTTTTGAAACCAAGTTTGAAAAGTAAAAAAGTAAAAAATCTATTTTATACGGGACAGTTAACTGTTCCTGGTCCAGGTGTTCCGCCGTCCTTGATTTCAGGATTGGTTGTTGCCGAAGAAGTAAACAAAGCTTTTAATATTTAAACCACCATCATAATTTATCGCTTAATGAACCACATGGATTTATTTACAAAGACAACACTAGAATGCAGTAAGCTAATTACTGAACATTACAGTACGTCTTTTACTTTAGGTATTAAAACGCTAGATAAACGTTTTCATCTACCGATTTATGCCATTTATGGTTTTGTTCGTTACGCTGATGAAATTGTCGATACTTTTCATGGCTTTGATAAAAAGACCTTATTAAGTCGTTTCAAAGCAGAAACTTATTTAGCCATTGAAGAAGGAATTAGTTTGAATCCAGTTTTACATTCTTTTCAATTGATGGTAAATCAATATAAAATTGACCATGAATTGATTGAAGCCTTCTTGCATTCGATGGAAATGGATTTGTATTTTGCTGATTATAATCAAGATGGGTATGAAGAATATATCTATGGTTCTGCGGAAGTAGTTGGTTTGATGTGTCTAAGAATTTTCTGCGAAGGTGATACTGAAATGTATGATAGATTAAAAGACGATGCCCGACGTTTGGGTTCAGCATTTCAGAAAGTAAATTTCTTAAGAGATATTAAATCAGATTTTCAAGAAAGAGGGCGTACTTATTTCCCTAATGTTGATTTCAAAAATTTTACTTTAGAAGATAAAAAGAGTATTGAAGATGATATTCAGGCAGATTTTGATGCTGCCCTTCGTGGAATCATCGCCTTGCCACAAGGTGCTAAAGCAGGAGTATATTTGGCTTATAGATATTATTTGAGGCTTTTTGATAAAATAAAAAACTGCCCGGCTTCCAAAATTCAGAATGAAAGAATCAGAGTACCCGATTTTCAGAAAATATTATTATTAGCCAGTACTTATTTCCAAGTCAGGCTTAACACGCTTTAACTAGCAGATATTACTAATAACTACGCCACTTGTTCGTTAAGAATGAGTGGCTTTTTTGTAACATTATTTTTTGTTTGTTAATCTTATAATATTTGTAAATTTGAAGCCATCAATAGTAAAAACTATTCATTAGTTTAATCTATTAACATTCTTATGAAAAAGATAAAAGGTTTTTGTTTCGTCTTCTTATTGACAAATCTAATTTTCTTTGAAGCGTTTGCGCAACGACGAGTGATTTTTGATATGCCTAATAAAGCCTTAGCAATTGGAAGAGAAATAGAAATCTTTGAAGATAAAACGGCTTCATTAACTTTTGAAGAAGTAAGTAAACGCCCTGATATTGGTGCATATTTTAGAAGAAGTTTACAGATAAACCCTAATTTTGGCGTTACTTCTTCGGTGATTTGGGCAAGAATAACTTTGCAAAACAAAACCTCACAGAATTTATACCTTGAAATTGCCGAAGCTACCATTGATAGTATTGCTTTTTATAAAATTGATGCAACAAAAAAAGTATCATTCTTGAAATCAGGGACTTATGTTCCGATTCGACAAAGAGATGTTGAAACCAATTTTTATTTATTAGACCTCAATTTAGCTCCTCAAGAAACCAGTACTTATTATATTCGTTTTCAAAGCTCATTGCCTTTGTTATTTCCACTCAGAGTTGCTCCATTAAAAGTATATTTTGAAGATAATCATCCCAAAGACATCATGCAGGGTATTTATATCGGTATTATGCTTGTGATGGCGATTTTTAATTTCTTTATATTTTTTACAGTCCGTACAAAAGTGTACTTATATTATGTGATTTACGTATTGTCGTTTGCTAGTTTTTTTGCTTACAACAAAGGTTTTATCAATGAGTTTATTTGGTCAAATGCCGTTTGGTTTAACCGTTTTGGTCCTATTTCTATTTCGATAGGAATTTCATTCGGATTATTGTTTGCCAATAGTTTTTTGAATGTAGAGAAGTATTTGCCTATCTCCACCAAAATTGCGAAGATATTAATTGCTTTGGTATTCATCATAGTATCTAGTTATTGGCTTGGTTTGGGTAGAACAAGTATTATTTTACTGAATGCTGTTGCTTTTGTCATTGTGGTATATGTATTGGTCATTGCTACTTATATCTGGATGAAAGGTTCAGAAGAAGCTTTATTCTTTTTATTTGCTTGGTCTATCATGCTAATCAGTGCAATGATATTCATTATGCAGCTTTCTAATATTTTACCAAGTGATAGTTTTAGTAGAAATGCACTGCAAGTCGGTTCTGCTTTGGAAGTAGTTCTGCTATCTTTTGCCTTGGCACATAGAATTAATAAAGACAGAAAAGAAAAAGAAAAATATCAAGCAGAAGTAATTCATCAATTACAAGCAAATGACCAAATGCGTAATCGCATTGCTCGAGATTTACATGATGATATTGGTTCAACATTAAGTAGTATTGGTATTCTGAGTCAAGTTGTTGAAACACAAATTGATAAAACAGATTCTTCTTTGAAAAAACTTGTGGGAAGAATTAGTGAAAGTTCGCAAAAAGTACAACGCTCATTAAGTGATATTGTTTGGACGACCAAACAGACTGAAGAAAGTTTAGATAGTGTAATTGTTAAAATGAAGGAGTTCACTGCTGAGATGCTAGAACCCAAAAATATTGATTATACTTTCAGTGTTTCAGACATTAGTTGTATCCAATTTTCACCTTTGAAACAGTATAATATTTATCTCATTTTCAAAGAAGCTGTGAATAATAGCGTAAAATATGCACAAGCAAGTAATATTGAAATCGCAATTTTTTTCACCGAAGAATACTTTACGATTATCGTAAAAGATAACGGAATTGGCTTTGATGAACTCAACATCAAGCAAGGCAATGGCTTAAATAATATGCAAGAAAGAGCAAAAGTTATGAATGGAAAGATTCAGATTCTGACAAAACCCCAGAAAGGAACATTGATTGAACTGAAAGTACCACTTAATTCAAAATAGGATTTAATGGGCGTTTCCTTTTTGTTAAATTGCATTATTGCTATTTTTTCTTTTTAATATTATATTATTTGCTTCGTTTTTCTCTTTCTAAATATACTTCTATTCCTTGATTTACAATCGTTTATCTTTTTTATGGCTAATTTTGCCCATCAATTTATTTCTTTGTTATTTTTTCATGTGAATAGCATTTTTCTAAGATAATATCCTTACCTTTGCACCCTAAAATGTAAATTTGAAAATCAGATAGTTTGAAGATTATAATTCTTACAATTTCGTTTTCAAATTAATTCATCGCACGGGCGAGCCCGTTTCAAATTTTCAAATTGAAATCATGCAAAGTATTCGTAACATTGCCATCATTGCTCACGTTGACCACGGTAAAACTACCCTCGTTGATAAGATTATCCATGCTTCAAAGTTATTTCGTGATAACCAAGAGTTCGGAGAATTAATTCTTGACAACAACGACTTGGAGCGTGAACGTGGTATCACTATCGTTTCTAAAAACGTATCTGTTCGCTATAAAGGCGTAAAAATTAATATCATTGATACTCCGGGTCACTCTGACTTTGGAGGAGAAGTAGAAAGAGTATTGAAATTGGCTGATGGTGTTTGCCTTTTGGTGGATGCTTTTGAAGGACCAATGCCTCAAACTCGTTTCGTATTATCAAAAGCAATTCAATTAGGATTGAAACCAATCGTAATTATTAATAAAGTTGATAAAGAAAACTGTCGTCCTGACGAAGTACACGAACAAGTTTTTGATTTGATGTTCAACTTAGAAGCTACTGAAGACCAATTAGACTTCCCTACTTTGTATGGTTCATCTAAACAAGGTTGGATGAGTACTGATTGGAAACGTAAAACTGAAGATATTACTGAATTATTAGATGTAATTATCAATACGATTCCTCCAGCACCAGAAAACGAAGGTATTCCTCAAATGCAGATTACCTCTTTAGATTATTCTTCATTCGTTGGTCGTATTGCTATCGGTCGTGTTCACCGTGGTACTTTCAAAGAAGGTATGCAAGTAGCTTTGATGAAAGCTGACGGTTCTGTAAAAAGAATGAAAATCAAAGAGCTTCAAGTATTTGAAGGACTTGGAAGAGTAAAGGTTTCTGAAGTAAGTGCTGGTGAAATTTGTGCAATGATGGGTATCGAAGATTTTGAAATCGGTGATACTGTTACTGATTATGAAAATCCTGAAGCATTACCAAGAATTTCGATTGATGAACCAACAATGAATATGTTGTTCACTATCAACAACTCTCCTTTCTTTGGTAAAGAAGGTAAATTTGTAACTTCTCGTCACTTACGTGATCGTCTTTTCAAAGAAACTGAGAAAAACTTAGCCTTGAAAGTAGTTACTACTGATTCTGAAGATAAATTCTTAGTATTTGGTCGTGGTATTCTTCACTTGTCTGTATTAATCGAAACGATGCGTCGTGAAGGTTATGAATTACAAGTTGGTCAACCACAAGTAATTTTCAAAGAAGGAGAAAACGGAGAACGTTTAGAGCCAGTTGAAACTTTAGTAGTTGACGTTCCAGACGAATCAGCAGGTAAAGTAATCGAATTAGCAACGCAAGGTAAAGGTGAGTTGTTGATCATGGAACCTAAAGGTGATTTACAACACTTAGAATTTAACATTCCTTCACGTGGTTTGATTGGTATGCGTTCAAAAGTATTGACAGCTACTTTCGGTGAAGCTATCATGGCACACCGTTTCAAAGCTTATGAACCTTACAAAGGACCAATCCCAGGACGTATCAACGGTTCATTGATTTCTATGAATTCTGGTGTTGTTACTCCTTATGCAGTAGATAAATTACAAGACAGAGGTGTTTTCTTTATCGACCCAACTGAAGAAGTTTATGCAGGTATGGTTGTTGGCGAGCATAACCGTCAAAACGATATTGAAGTAAACCTTCAGAATGCGAAACAATTGACTAACATGCGTGCTTCTGGTACAGACACAAACGTTAAGATTGCTCCGAAAATCCAATTCTCTTTGGAAGAATCTATGGAATACATCCAGAAAGATGAATACTTAGAAGTTACTCCAAAGTCGATTCGTATGCGTAAAATTTACTTGGATCCAAGTATGCGTAAACGTATGGAACAAAAAGCTGACTAGTACAAAAAACAAAACCCCTCTGATTCAAGTCGGAGGGGTTGTTTATGTTACCACTAATTGCTTTATTATTTGTACTTATATAGACATGGGACTTTTAATAAAGGTTGTTTGGTAAATGAAAAAAACTTTTATTTTTCTTAAAATAGTATCTACCACATTTTTGATTACTTCCTTACCATTTCTTTTCACGTTATATTTTCTCCAATTTTCTTCTTGTTATTAAGCTTTTCTGGTATTGACTTCAATTGTGGAATAGAATTAGCTATTCTAACAAGATAATTTTCCTTTATCCTTAGAATAACTTTATTTAAGGATAAAAAAACAGCAGAATAGTATTTGATATTGATAATAAGCCATAACAAAAAACGGCAGCTGAATTAAATTCAGACTGCCGTTTTTTGTTTTTATCGAACCAAACCGATATTATTTTTTCTTCGGTTTGTCAGGAAGAATACGGATATCATCAGGATTTTTAGGGTCAATATAGAATCTATATTTAGCTACAGGTCCTACAGGCTTACAATCTCCAGGATTCAAGCGTTGAACTTCGTATTCATAGATTGAAGGATTCTTCGGTAAAGGCAAATCTTCAGGCCATTTTACTTTTGGATTTTCAGTTACGTTTTCGTAATTAACATAGTTGCTTGCAGGCTTAGTAGATTTCTTACGAGGTACCAATTTCTTAGGTACAGTAGCTACAACAGGTTTTGTTACTTTACGACGAGGTTTTGCTTTCATTGTGCTTGGTGCAGTTGTTCCACCAAATACTTTGAACATATACTGGTCAGTAGTAGGCTTACTTGAAGCTATCATTGCCACAGGTTTAGCTTTATAACCAAAACTAGCTGCATCAGCTTCTGAGAAAACTTTATTTTGAACTACCGACTGTACAGAATAGTAATAGAAGTTACACTCATCTCCGTTTACTAATGCAACATTATCAGGTAATGTTAAACTAGTGTTTTTGGTCGTTTGCTGATAGATTGGGGTATCAGAGCCATCAGCTTTGTAAAGTTTGAATAAATATTCTTCTTGGTCTGGATTTGGAGAATTACTTTTCCATTTGAATACAGGTTTCTCTGAAGATTTGTAGTCGTACATTTTACCATTTTCACCCAATAAGGTTGGTGCAAAAGCAACAATTGGAGCTGGAGGAGGAGGTAATAATGTATAAACTGTTTTGCCATTGTCTTCTCCGAAAGTATGAGATAAAGCAAGGCCAAAGTTATAACCACCATGAGTACTTACATCTTCTTTCGTTAAAGTTTTAGTAGATCCTTGGGAAACGTCTTCACCAACAGTAGTAAATGGTGTTTCTGTAATAAAGCCTTGTGCATTAAGACCTAATGCCCAAGTTTTGGCAATTTTGTAGGTTACATCAAGAGCGATACTTGCCCCAAGCTTATTTTTTGAAGCAGAAGAGTTCATTCTAAAAATTAATGACTGTGCACCAAAATTCCCGTCTTGTAAATAAGCACCAAAACGTGGAGCTGAAGTATTGAATAAACCACCACGAGCATCAACGTTTACATTAAATTTTTTACCGATTGGAATATCTAAAGATGGACCAATCAATAAATAGAAATCTTGAAGACTTGACACTTTATCATATAATACTGAAGATGCTGGTAAGTCTTCAGGAAGTTTACCTGATAATTTTAATGCTTCAATATTTTTATAGATTCTTCCGTCTGGTCCACTATAATCGTCACCTACCTGAAAGAATTGATAACCTCCAGTGATACCAATACCAATTATGCCCCATTGACGAGTAACAGAAAGCGAGTTAAACGCACCCGGTTTCAAGAACATCGTTATATCTTTTCCATTTACTGTATTACCTACAGGAATCGTAATACCTACTCTATCTGTAATCTTCCAATAGCGCTTACCTTGTACTGCTTTTAAAACATTGCTGTTTTTGTAAAAAGCAGAATCAAGATAATATCCATCTGCAACCGTTTTTACAACTTGACCATTCGAATAAGTGGTTGTTGTAATTCCATTGTCTGTGATTGTACTTACAATCGTTGGTTTGGTACTTGAGGGTTTAGAGTCTTGAGCAAAAGATGGACTGCTCAATGCTAGACAAGTAAGTAAACCCAAACCGATTTGAGTTGACTTGTTTTGCAAAAGACTTCTCTTTGAAAAAATCTGTTTCATAACTTGTTTGATTTAAGTATAAATGATGGGGTACTGAAATAGATTTATTAGATATAATCAATATAAAATTTATAAGTAAAAGTACCTCTTTTTAAGCAAATAATTAGTGATATTCTCTGAAAAAAGCACTTATTTTGAAAAAAAGCATACCGAATTTTATTTTAACTATTTTAGATACTAATAAATCTTAAATTTGTACATTATTTAAATTTACTCGGGTTATACGTTATCACTATTTTCTCTCTAAAACTTAAAAAATCACTTTATTTTTTTGTAATCAAATGAATTTTTAAAGTGTGGAAATGGTGTCTATTTATATCCTTCTGTAACTAAAAAAAAAGCTTAAAAAACCATGCCAGTAAATAACGAAATCAAAAGAATTACTACACATATCTTACAAGAAATGAAAAATAGAGGTGAAAAAATCTCTTGCTTAACTGCTTACGATTATTCTATGGCTCGTATTGTAGATGCCGCAGGGGTTGATTTAATCCTCGTGGGTGATTCTGCTTCTAATGTAATGGCTGGTCATGAAACTACTTTGCCTATTACACTCGACCAAATGATTTATCATGCTACTTCGGTAGTGAAAGCGGTAAAAAGAGCCCTCGTTGTAGTAGATATTCCTTTTGGATCGTATCAAGGAAATTCTACAGAAGCACTTCGATCTGCCATTAGAATTATGAAAGAATCGGGTGGTCACGCTGTGAAAATGGAAGGTGGTTCTGAAATTAAAGAATCAATTATCAGAGTATTAAGTGCTGGAATTCCAGTGATGGGTCATTTAGGCTTAACTCCCCAATCAATATATAAATTCGGTACTTATAGTGTAAGAGCAAAAGAAGATGTTGAAGCCAATAAATTAATTGAAGATGCACAAATGTTGGATGAAATTGGTGCTTTTGGTGTTGTACTTGAAAAAATACCTTCTAGTCTGACAAAAAAAGTATCTGAAAGTATTTCGATTCCAACGGTTGGAATTGGTGCAGGACCAGATGCTGATGGACAAATTTTGGTTATTCATGATATGTTGGGAATTAACAAAGAGTTTAAGCCAAGGTTTTTGAGAAGATATGCAGATTTGGATGGTATCATGAATGAGGCAATTTCTCAATATATTCAAGATGTGAAATCACTTGATTTCCCGAATGAAAAAGAAAGTTATTAATTAATAAAATCGAGTTGTAACAGTATTAGCTCGTAAAATAAACATAGAAAATGAAAGACTTTCACGTAGTTTATGAAGACAATCATATTATAATTGTCAATAAAAGGGCTGGAATTTTAGTGCAGGGGGATTCTACTGGTGATAGAACATTAACAGATGCGGTTAAAGAATATATCAAAAAAGAATATAACAAACCAGGAGATGTATTTTTACACCCAGTTCATCGTCTTGACAGGCCTGTAAGTGGCTTAGTAATTTTTGCTAGAACTTCTAAAGGCTTAGAGAGAATGATGGAATTGTTCAGAAAAAGAGACATTCAAAAAACCTACTGGGCAATTGTAAGACGCAAACCAAAAGATGCTAAAGGAAAATTAATACATTGGATTGTAAAAGATGAGGCTAAAAATGTGGTAACAGCCCATGAAGTAGAAGTAAAAGGCTCACAAAAAGCAGAACTCAACTACAAAGTTTTGGGGGAAATCAACAAACACTTTTTGATTGAAGTTGAACCCATTACTGGCAGACCTCACCAGATTCGAGTTCAACTTGCTTCAATGGGGTGTCCAATTCGTGGAGACTTAAAATATGGTTTTGACCGTCCTAATGCTGATGCAAGTATTAATTTACATGCAAGAAGAGTCTATTTTATTCATCCAATCAAAAAAGAACCTATTATTTGTAAGGCTGCTGTACCAGCAAATGCTTTCTGGGAAGAGTTCTTAGAACTTGATCCAGATGATTTCAAACAAAAGAATCTGGATTTTCTTCATGAATAAGCGGGTGATGAGAAACATCATTTGAAATTTGTTCGAAAAGGTCGCTCATAGAATGCTTAATACCTTGAAGTATCCCCGATACAATGCTAAGAGGAAGAATTAATGGCAGAAATATAAGCCATTGTAAAATCATAAATTGATTAAATTTTTTCATTGTATTATTTATATTATTGATAGTGGTTGGTTATTGCTAATTGTGTTGTAAAAATATTAATTATTCTTAATATATCAACATTTTTTACTTTGAAAATATTACAATAAAATAATATTTTTTCTGTCAATATATCAAAAAGGCTCATGATTATTCAAAATCATGAGCCTTTTGTCTTTAAACTTTTGAAAAGTCAAGTTGTTAACCTTATTAATAAAAATCGCCCTAGTTTTAGCTAGGGCGATTTTTATTTTACTAAATCCATCAATGTGTTGGCTTCTAAAACGGCTAGATTGGCATCTCTCCATTTTTCCATAACATTTCTTAATGAACAACTTTCCTCATCTCCACAGTCATCACATTTTCCGTAGAAATGTAATGAGACACATAAAGTTGGTGAAATTGGACCATCAATGATACGAATGATTTTAGCAAAACTTACTTGGTCTGGTGGAATTCTCAAATAATAGCCCCCGCCTTTTCCTTTTTGGCTTTGTAAAAGCCCATGATTGCGTAATTCAAGGAGGATTGCTTCTAAAAATTTCTTAGGAATATTTTCTGATTCAGCAATATTTGAAATAAGTAATGGCCCTTTTTCATACTCACGAGCTAGTACTTTTAAGGCTTTCAAAGCATATTTAGCTTTTTTAGAAATCATAATGATGAAGTTTTAATTTTTTGCTTCGTCCATAAAATACTTGTAATGAAACATTTTATGCCTGCACTTTTAGTGAAAAGCTAATATTATATCTACTAAGTTCAGGAATTCCATTCGATTGATAGACAAAAGTACATAAATTATCATAATTTATAATACGATTGATAATTCATAGAAGCCAAATAATTTTGAGGAGTTCTCGAAAAATATAAATAATATCATAAAATAGTTATATGCTTTTATGTGTTTTTCGAAAAAAGGGACTGGATACTTTTATTTTCAAGTATTCATGAAAAATTTTCACAACACTTTTTCTAAGAAAATCCACAGTTTTTATTCGATAGTGTGAATTTTGAGTCAAATTGGGGATTTTTTTATACAGATTTATGAATAGCTGCTACAGCTTTTTAATTTCTATTAGACACAACAAAACCCACAAACTAGAAGTCTGTGGGTTTGTGTATCACACTACCTTTATTTTATTAAGTTTTTTATTGAAATACTGGAAATGGGTCTGTGAATTTCCCTTTCTTTTCCATCAATATAATTTCGTCTTCTGTACAAATACACTCCTCTAATTCTTCAATGATGGCTTCTTTGTCTAAATCCTGACCGATAATTACCAATTCGTTTACTCTATCACCAAATCGCTCATCCCAACGTTTCATGATGATTTCTTTGTTTTCTTTCCATGCCGGATACCATATTCTTTCCCAAGCTGGTACTCCTGCCCACCAAGTACCAGCTGAGTCTGCCCGAACAGAACCGCCGGCTTGTCCCCAATTAAGAGCATCTTTTGGGCGTGAAGCAATCCAGAATAAACCTTTTGAACGAATAATTCCGCCGTGCCAATAATTATTAATATAATTCCAAAATCTTTCTGGATGAAAAGGACGGGCATCTCTGAAAACAAACGAGCTAATCCCATACTCTTCGGTTTCGGGTGTATGCTTTGCTTTTTTTAATTCTTCTATCCATCCGTTTGAAGTAGAAGCTTCTTCAAAATCAAACAAACCTGTATTTAGGATTTCACTAGGGTTTATTTTTCCAAATGACGATTGAAGTACTTTCGCATTAGGATTTAGTTTTTGAATGATAGCCTTTAATTCGCCAAGTTTTTGGGCGTTAAGTAAATCTGTTTTATTCAGAATAATTACGTTAGCAAATTCAATTTGGTCTGTCAAAAGATTCACTATTGCTCTTGTATCGTTTGGGTCTTCATCATTCATTCCACGTGTCCAAACTGTATCAATTGAACCAAAATCTTTGGCAAAATTGAAACAATCAACTACGGTCACCATTGTATCAAGCCTTGAAAATTTAGATAAATCAATACCATTAGCCTCATCTATATAACTAAATGTTTGTGCAATTGGTAGCGGTTCGGAAATACCTGTCGATTCAATCAAGAGATAATCGAAGCGATTTTCTTTGGCTAAACGCTCTACTTCTTGCATCAAATCTTCACGAAGTGTACAGCAAATGCAGCCGTTAGACATTTCAACCAATTTTTCTTCGGTTCTTGATAAAGTGTTTTCTTGTTTTACCAATTGAGCATCTACATTGATTTCACTCATATCATTTACAATGACGGCAACCTTTAGGTTTTCTTTATTGTGTAAGATATGATTGAGTAAAGATGTTTTTCCAGCGCCTAAAAATCCGCTTAGGACTGTAACTGGGAGTTTTTTATGTGACATTTCTTGCAATTTCTAAGGTTGACTAAATGAGTAATTATTAAAGCAATTGACGAAAAATAGCCTACTAGATTCAAGTACTTGAAATCTTCTTCGAACAAAATGGAGGAGGCAAAAAGTGTGAAGAAGCTCCAAAAAGCAATTGTTATTTTGGAAGAAGTAGCTTCTTTAGTCGTGAAATAAACAGCGATAAAACAGATTGTTAGGAATAAGTAATCCCAATAATGGATTGCTTCATGTGAAGAAATTTCCATTTTGGTTTCATAAAAAGTTTTAACGAACATCACAACGGGAGTTGCTAAACAGTGTATAAGGCAGATGCTTGAACCAGCTATGCCTAAGTAATCGTAAAGATATTTTGAGATGGATTTTTTCATATTTGCAACAATGTTGCAAATATAGAAGGAAGATTTTTTATTTTCGCAACAATAGTGCAAAAATATTCAGAACAAACATTATCTTTGCAACAGTATTGCAATTATGTAAAATCAACAGATATGAAATTGACAAAAAGATTACTCTTGACGCCAATGTTAGCAATGGTTTTGCTTTCGGCTTGCAAAAAGGATGAACCTGTTCCACAAGAAGACAATGAAAACTTAACAACAGTAAGTTTGAAATTTACAGAGAATGGCGTTACGAAAACTTTTTCCTTTAAAGACCTTGATGGAACTGGCGGAAATGCACCAACGATTGACAAGATTTCTTTAGAAGCGAATAAGACTTACACTTTAGCAGTTGAGATTTTGGACGAAACAAAATCGCCAGTTGAAAATGTTACTGAAGAAATTGAAGAGCAAAAAGATGAACATTTGTTTGAGTACGTTTCTAATCCTACTTCATTATTGACATTTTCTGGAAAAGATAAAGACTCAAGAGGTTTTGATGTTGGGTTGACTGCCACAGTGAAAACATCAGCCGTTGGCACTGGGAAATTACAAGTAGTACTTCATCACCAACCACCAGTAAATGGTACGCCTATTAAAAATGGTTCATTTACAGTTGGTAGCACAGATTTTGACGGAACATTTGAGGTGGAGGTTAAGTGATTTGTTGACTTTAGGACTTGAAGACTTTAAGATTATAGGTGATGAATCTTTCTTAACTTCAAGTCCTAAAGTCTTAAAATCCTAAAGTCAAAAATAAACTTCCTTAAAATTTCAACAAATCTCCTTTCTCAATTCCTTTCCTTTTGCAGTATCCTGCATTTACTTCTAAAACATATTTTGCCTTTTCGTAAGATGGAATCGCTTCTTCTGAAAATGGAATTCTGTTGGCTTGAATCGTGACGATTTTCTTTTGTTCATCTAAAAACATGATGTCCAATGGAATAAAAGTATTTTTCATCCAAAAACTTTGTGGTTCGTTATTGGGCATGATGAATAACATGCCACAAGAATCGGGCATCGAACGACGAAACATTAATCCTTGTTCGGTTTCTTTGTCGTTATCTGCAATTTCTATTATTAACTTTTCTTTAATTCTCAGAAACTCCAGTTCTCCTTCTTTGGTAAAAACAGGCTCAGGAATATCGTTATTTGGGTTCGTAATTGCTGTTTCCGATTCGTCGGAAGGCGTATTGAAATAGCTAATCAAGCCAGAAGAGAAGAATCCACCCAGAAGTAGTAAAAGTACTAAAAAGATAATAACTGCTTTTTTCATTGTATATAATTTGGCAAAGGATGTTGTTGAGTAAGATTAGATTAATTAATGATTTTAGGATTATAAAATTTGATTGAAATTTAAGTAATTTTACTTGTTATATATCCAATTTCAACGAAAACACTTGTCCAATCATTTTATTTTATCAATACAATTAAACAGATTGGCAGACTATTTTTAACATTAAAACTGTTTATACTTTAACTAACGTTGAAAAAAGCCTCTTTACAGACAAAAAGTATTTTTTATACTTCAGCCCAAAAGGCATTTCATCTACTTTAAAATGGACATATCCGAAATCATTAAATACTTATCCGATTCTAAAGAAATCATTGGTGCGGGTCTTTTTGCGATTACCTTTGTAGTATATGCCGAAAACGGATTGTTTTTTGCTTTTTTTCTTCCGGGTGATTATCTGCTTTTTTTAACAGGTGTTTTTGTAGGAACAGGCTTCTTGAAATATGCTATCGGAACAGTTTTGTTATACCTTTTTGTAGCGGCGGTTTTGGGTTCACTGACTGGCTTTCTGTTTGGGCGGTTTTTTGGGAGTAACCTCGAAAATAAACCAGATACTTGGTATTTCAAGCAAAAGCATTTGGATTCTACTCGTGATTTTTTTGAAAAGTACGGTAGCCAAGCCTTAATAATTTGTCGATTTTTGCCATACATTCGTACTTTTGCTCCAATTTTGGCAGGAATTAGTAGAATGAATTATCCCAAATACCTTTTTTATAATGTAGTTGGTGGTGCCGTTTGGGTGGGTTCTTTAGTAGGCGGAGGCTATTATTTTGGTGTAGAATTCCCTTGGATTATCAATTACGTTCATTACGTCATCTTTTTCTTTTTAGCAATTACTACTTTTACGGTGGTAAAAGGGTATCTGAATTTTCGGAATAAATAAAATCTCAGAACGAGATTCTCATGACAATGCTTACAGATTTTGGTTATATCTTACTTTTTATCATTTCAGCGATAGTTTTTGTTGCGGTCTTTTTGTTTCTCGCAAAACTCATTCGTCCCAATCGCCCGAATGAAGAAAAACTCACTACTTACGAATCTGGCGAAGAACCTGACGGAAATGCAAATGTCCGTTTTAACATTCGTTTTTATGTAATCGCCTTGATTTTTATCCTTTTTGATGTAGAGCTTATCTTTTTATTCCCTTGGGCAACAGTTTTTGGAAATAAGCGATTAATTGCAGAAACTGACGGTTTGTGGGGGTGGTTTTCGTTGGTTGAAATGTTTGTATTTGTAGGAGTATTACTCATTGGTTTGGCTTATGCTTGGATAAAAGGACATTTAGATTGGGTTCGTCCTGAAGTAAAAACTACTGAATACGAATCAAAAATTCCAAAGTCACTTTACGATAAAATTAATCAAAAGTATAGCCAGTAAAATCTTCGCATCTTGGAGAATTGTAGAAAAGCCTTCTTTTTTACCGTTTATTGTCCTTTTCTAAATGTTGATGGCATGGCGATTTTCCCGTTCGTGTTGGTCAAATCAAAAAATCCTTCTAAAGTATTGCTGAATCATGAGCGTATTCATCTTGCTCAACAAATTGAATTATTTATTTTACCTTTCTATTGTTGGTATTTGATGGCATATTGTTGGAATAGATTGAAAGGACAAACCCATTATCAAGCTTACCGAAATATTATTTTTGAAAAGGAAGCTTATGAAAATGACGAAAATCTACAATATTTAAACAATCGTAAAAAATGGAATTTTATAAAGTACCAATAAGATTACCATAAATTTTGTGGACAAAGTACTCGTCGGCGATTATTCAACATCACGCCAATCACTACTTCATGCGAACCTCTTGAGCGTTCTTTCAAGCCCGATAAAGTAAAGTCGTAAGAGTAACCCAAATTAATTAAGGAGCTGATATTGACGCCTAACAATCCTACAAAAGCATCTTTATGTCTGTAGGAAGTTCCGAACCAAAATCTATCTCGAAATACAGCTTTCACATTTACATCAAAACTCAAAGGAGCTTGTGCTACTCTTTTGATAAGTGTTGAAGGAATAACCGTCCAATCGTCACTAATTTCTTGTCTGAAACCTGCCGTTAAAAAGTAATGAGGAATGGCATTTCCAATCCAATTTTGAGTATTGTTATCTTTATTTTTATAATTAAAGCTGTTGAAAATAAATTGATTCGCAGAAATTCCAACAAAAAAAGTTCTGGAGTATAGCCAAGTACCAATATTTAGATTGGGCTGGATGGCTGTTAGTTTAGAGCCTGCAACAATTAGCTGGTCTGGGTTGTCTTTTACTTGTACTTTGCTAAAATCTATACCATACTGTGAAATTCCACCAGAAATTCCAACGGCTAATTTTATTTTATTCGTTACGGGAACATGCAACGTATAACTTAAGTTTAAACTGTTCTGAGTATTTGCGCCTGTTTTATCCGCAACTAAGATAAAACCAATGCCATGATGGGCTGGTACTTTGGCAGAACCGTTGAAATTATTTGAAAGTGCCATTGGGCGACGAATAGATTTGCTAAAATTAGGTCTTGCTCCAGTACTTGTAACATCTGTTTTACCAATTGCTAAATGTGCCGAAACATAATAAGTAAGTGGAGCGCCTTCAAAATCAGTCCATTGATTTCTGTAACCTGTTTTAATATCTGTATAGTCTTCAATGCCCGAAACGGCTGGGTTAATTAAATAACTATTCATCATGTATTGACTATACTGTGGTTTGGTTTGGGCAAATGCCAAAAAATGAACAGTAATCATCAAAAAGGCAAGTATAATTTTTTGCATAAGAGTGCTGAAGTTCACATTTTGAAATAAAGATAAGAATTAAAGAAGTTTTTCTGGTAATATTCTAAGGACAGTCCAACCTTTTTAAACAATTTGATGTCTCTTAGAGTACTTGTAGATAATTTCTGGGGTTAATTGGCTTAAGCAGAAGGCTGATTGGGAAAAGAATGGGGGAGAGGGCTTAGTTTATTGTCGTCAGTTAAATAATTAATAATCAAAGATATAAGTAAAATAATTTGATATTTTTGAAACCTTATTACTTTTTATCACGTAAATGATAATAAATAGAAATTGAACAGTAATTAGAATTTCATAAAGTGTATTTTAAATACATTTTGTGAAAATTAAAGATAATTAAATAGCTTATGGAGAATATCGAAAGCCTTTAGAAATTTTCTAAAGGCTTTTTTGTTGAATTTTTTGTAGGAAAAGAACAAAGTCTAAAACTTCTACGTTAAACTTGTAATTCAAACAAGACTGTCTGAATTTTACATATCAAACGCATAAGGCAATAATGCAAATACATCAACTACCTTTAGAGACTGTAAATCAATTTTCGTCTCTTTTCTTAGACTTCATCAATCAAAACACAAAAACGAAAGATTTTTACGAGAATTATCCATCCATTCAAGGTTTTGAAAAACAAATTGCACTCAAACAGTTTGATGTTACCAAACGTAAAGTTTTAGTAGAAACGTTAAAACAGCAGTATTCAGGTATAAGTAATCAACCAGATTTGGACATTCTTTTATCAGAAAATACTTTCACAGTTACTACTGGACACCAACTTAATATTTTTACTGGACCACTTTATGTGATTTATAAATTGGTTACGGTGATTAACTTGGCAAAATCGCTCAAAAAAGCTTTTCCTGACTATAATTTTGTGCCAGTTTATTGGATGGCAACTGAAGACCATGATTTTGCAGAAATCAATCATTTTTCTTTATTCGGGAAAAAATTAGCTTGGGAGACAGCTCAAAAAGGAGCAGTCGGAAGAATGAATCCCAAGGAATTGGAAAGTTTGATGGCAGAAATGACAGAATGTCCTGCTGTTTTTAAAGATGCGTATCTGAATAACGAAACACTTGCGAATGCTGCCCGATGTTACGCCAACGAATTGTTCGGAAACCAAGGTTTAGTTTGTATCGACGCTGATGATAGAAACCTGAAAAAACTTTTTGCACCGATTATTAAAAACGATTTATTGCATCATACCGCTTTTGATGTTGTCTCAAAAACTTCTGAAAGTCTCGAATCTTTGGGCTATAAAACCCAAATTTCTCCTCGTGAAATCAATTTCTTTTACTTAGATAATGGTCTGCGTGAGCGTATCGTAAAAGAAGATAATAGCTACAAAGTACTGAACACAGATTTATCTTTCTCTGAAACAGAAATCCTGACGATACTTGAGAATGAGCCAGAAAAATTTAGTCCGAATGTGGTATTAAGACCTGTTTATGAAGAAGTAATTCTTCCGAATTTGGCTTATATCGGTGGGCCGTCTGAAGTGCCTTATTGGTTACAATTGAAGAGTATTTTTGATTTTCATCAAGTAGCATTTCCAATTTTAATGCCACGTAATTTTTGTTTGGTGGTTAATAAAGCAACAGCCAAAAAAATGGAAAAATTGGATTTGACGAGCAAAGATTTGTTCTTAGATGAAATCAGTTTGAAAAAGAATTTTATTGAAAAACATACTGAAAACAGTTTAAGTTTATCAAGTGAGAGTAATGCTTTTGTGCAGGTTTTTGATGAAATTTTGGCGAAAGCTATTAAAATTGATAAAACACTGGAAGGTGCAGTAAAAGGCGAACAGCAAAAAGTATTGAATGCCCTTGAAAACCTAGAAAAGCGTTTGAAAAAGGCAGAAGAAAGAAATCATGAAACAGAAGTAAATCAGCTTTTGGGTGTAAAACAAAAGCTTTTCCCGAATGGAACGCCACAGGAAAGAAGTGAAAACTTCTTGAATTTCTATTTGAATAATCCTGAATTTTTAAATCAGGTTTCGGAAGTGTTCGACCCACTGAATTTTAAATTTTATGTCGTTGTAGAAGAGTAAAATATATCAATAAAAAAGGTCGAAAGTATTGAAACACTTTCGACCTTTTTTATTGGCTAAGATGATTGTTTTACCATATTTCAAGGAATAGGCAATACTTTGCTTTCTTTAAAAGTTGATAGAATGACCATCGTTTGTGTACCTGCAACTTCTTCAATTTCATTGATTTTTTCAAGCATCAATTTTTGATATGAAGCAATGTCTTTAGCAATTATCTTCAATAAGAAATCTCCAGAGCCTGTAACATGGTGGCATTCAATGACTTCTGGTATTTGATTTATCTGAAAAACGAACGATTCAGTTACTTGTTTTTTATGTCCTATCAAAGTAACAGTAACGAATGTGGTGACTCCTAAGCCTACTTTTTCACGATTTAATTGTGCGTGATAACTTTCAATAATCCCCGCTGTTTCTAGTTTTTTAACACGTTCAAGTGTTGGTGCAGGTGATAGTCCTATTTCTTTGGATAATTGTGCATTAGTAATTTTAGCATTTTGTTGTAAAATTTCTAATACTTTATGGTCTATTTGATCTAGTTTAATACTCATTTCTTCGGAGTTTAGAATTGATGAAAGCCAAAAACACCATTGATAATTTCAATGGTTTTCAGAATTACATGATTGTTAGTAATGGGTTATTTATTAGTGCGATAGGAAATCTATTGCAAATCTAATAGCTTTTTTGTGATTTTTATAAGAAATTCTACAAAAAAGCAATTTTTTAGAATAATATTTTTATTATTCGGTAATTATATACCTATCTATTAATAAAATTCTGTGAAAACAGAATTTATAAATGAAAATAGGAAAATGCAAAACAGAATCTTATTTTGTATAAATGCCTACTTTCGCTTAGAAATTTTGTTGAAAGAAATTTTTCTTTGCAAAGTACATTTAAAACGAAAGTCTTCAGCAAGACTTTTAGCTTGATGTTTCGTTGCTCTGCCTTGTACACGTTCACGCCACATTCGCCACGACGACGCTTTCATTTCTCTTCGCATTAATTCGATTACTTCTTGTTCTTTCAGTCCGAATTGTACCAGAATGGCGTCGAATGGAGTGCGGTCTTCCCATGCCATTTCAATTATTCTATCAATGTCTTGTTCGCTAAGTATTAAATCTTTCAATGTTATGGATATGAATTAGTGAGTTGTGATTGAGGAAATGATTTCAACAATGATTATTCTGATAGTTGGAATTTTTAAACTATGTATAAGTTACGAGTTGGAAACTTAGTTCTACTAACATTCTAAAGCCCATTGCTTATAACCTTCTCAGTTAAAAAATGTTTTTTAAATCTGATTTGCTAGAAAACCCTGATTCATTCCCTAAAAAATCCGTAATTTCGTAAGATAGTCTTGTCACGATTTTGTTAATTAGCAAAACAAATGCTAATATGCGATAACCAACAAATTGATAACGATTCAGCTTATGGCAGAAGAAGAAAAAAAATCACTTAATTTCCTTGAACAAATTGTAGAAGAAGATTTACAATCGGGTAAACACGGTGGACGTGTTTTGACTCGTTTTCCACCTGAACCTAATGGGTATTTACACATTGGGCATGCTAAATCAATTTGCTTAAACTTTGGCTTGGCTGCTAAATATGGCGGACAAACTAATCTTCGTTTTGATGATACTAATCCAGAAAAAGAAGAGACAGAATATGTAGATTCTATCAAAGCTGATGTACGTTGGCTTGGATTTGAATGGGCTGGCGAAGAATTGTATGCTTCTAATTATTTTGAAAGCCTTTATCAGTTTGCTGTAACACTTATCAAAAAAGGTTTAGCTTATGTAGATGACCAAACTTCTGAGCAAATCGCTTCTCAAAAAGGCAATCCTAATTTCCCTGGTGAAGATAGCCCTTATCGTTATCGTACTGTGGAAGAAAATTTAGATTTGTTCAGTAGAATGCGAGCTGGTGAATTTGGAGATGGTGCCAAAGTATTGAGAGCTAAAATTGATATGGCACATCCGAACATGCACATGCGTGACCCTTTGATGTATCGTATTAAACACGCTCCGCATCACCGTACTGGCGATACTTGGTGTATTTATCCGATGTATGATTTTGCTCATGGTCAGTCGGATTCTATCGAAGAAATTACCCATTCGATTTGTACTTTGGAATTTGATGTTCATCGCCCATTATACGAATGGTTTATCGAAAAATTAGGCATTTATCCTTCACATCAATATGAATTTGCACGTTTGAATCTTACTCATACAGTAATGAGCAAACGTAAATTACTTCAATTAGTGAACGAAGGAGTGGTAAACGGTTGGGACGACCCACGTATGCCTACGATTTCGGCATTGCGTCGTCGTGGTTTTACACCAGCATCTATTCGTAATTTCTGTGAGAAAATTGGTGTTGCCAAAAGAGATAATTTAATTGATGTAGGTGTATTAGATTACTGCGTCAGAGAGGATTTGAATAAATTGGCTACGAGAGTAATGGCTGTTTTAGATCCAATCAAGGTAGTAATTACTAATTATCCTAACGGAGAAGTAGAAGAACTACAAGTAGAGAACAATCCAGAAGATGTAAATTCTGGAAGTCGTGCAGTACCATTTAGTCGTGAGATTTATATCGAAAAAGACGATTTTATGGAAGTTCCGATGAAGAAATTTTTCCGTCTTGGTCCTGGTTTGATGGTTCGTTTAAAAGGTGCTTATATCATCAAATGTGACGATTTTATAAAAGACGAATTTGGAAATATTACCGAACTTCACTGTAGTTATATTCCAGAAAGTCGTTCTGGTTCTGATACTTCTGGTATTAATGTAAAAGGCACAATTCACTGGGTGTCAATTCAACATGCCGTTAAAGCAGAGGTAAGAGTATATGACAGATTGTTGATTTTGGAAGATGCTTCGCAAGTAGGAGATGACTTCAAGAAATTTATCAATCCAGATTCTTTGACTGTCATTCCAGAAGTGTTTGTAGAACCAAGTTTGAAAGAAGCTAAAGTAGGAACTAATTACCAATTTATGCGTAAAGGCTATTTCTGTTTAGATTTAGATGCGACAGAAGAACATTTGGTATTTAACAGAACCGTAGGTTTGAAAGATACTTGGGTAAAAGAGAAAAGTAAATAAGGAGAAATTTTTTCATAAAAAAGGGTTCTAATATTTGTACAAGAACAAATGTTAGAACCCTTTTTCTTTTAGTAAGAAGCTTGATAATCAATCGTAAAAACGGTAATTGATATTTTATCTTTACTTACTTTAATGGGGAAAATATTACCATTGCCATCAAAGGAATTTGCGTATAATCCTTTGTCGCCTTCACGAACAAATAAAGAATATCGTCCTTCTTCTAGACTTACACAAAATTTACCATCTTCATCAGACTTTACACTTTTAATAAATTTTGTAGCAATGGTTTGATAAAAACCGTTTTCACGGGTTGTTTCAGCGGTATTTGTAAGGTCGTAAACAACTAACTCTCTTTGGGCAGGTTTGGCTTTTGGTGTTGGTTGATCAGGCGAAGGCATCATATTTCCAGCCTTCCAGAAAATAGTACCACAAATTCCCTGTTGCACCAAGGCTGAACTGCTGGAGTCAGTTTTAGCTCCAGTGGATGTTTCTTTGTTTGAGATTATCTTTTGTACAGAAGCAGGAAGTGTAATTTTCCTTTTTAGTTTTTTCTTAGTTTTCTGTCCAAAAGTACCAATCATCGAAAGACACCCTAAAATGAGTATGAAGATTTTAACTTTGATCATGTCAAAGATTATTTTCTCTTGAATAATGAATCAACAAATTCTTTTTTATTGAAAACCTGTAAATCTTCTATCTTTTCACCCACACCAATGTATTTCACAGGAATTTTAAATTGATCAGAAATTCCGATAACTACACCACCTTTGGCAGTACCGTCTAATTTAGTAATAGCTAAAGCCGTAACATCGGTAGTTTTTGTAAACTCTTGTGCTTGAATAAAAGCATTTTGTCCTGTAGAGCCATCTAGGACCAATAAAATCTCGTGCGGTGCATCAGGTAAAAACTTTTGCATAACACGCTTGATTTTAGAAAGCTCATTCATCAAGTTTACTTTATTGTGTAAACGCCCAGCGGTATCAATAATTACAACGTCAGCATCTTGTTCCACGGCTTGTTTTACGGTATCATAAGCCACAGAAGCAGGGTCACTGTTCATTCCGTGGTCGATTACCGTTACGCCTACTCTTTGTCCCCAAAGTTTCAATTGGTCAACAGCAGCGGCTCTAAAAGTATCGCCTGCTCCTAATATTACTTTGTTGCCTGCTTTATGAAATTGTGAAGCCAGTTTTCCAATAGTAGTTGTTTTTCCAACACCGTTAACGCCCACAACCATAATTACATAAGGCTTAACATTTGCTTTAAAGGCATTTGAAACATCGTCAGATTTGTTTTGTGCTAATAATTCAGCAATTTCTTCTCTGAGTAATCCGTCTAATTCGGCTGTTGTTACAAATTTATCTCTGGCTACACGTTCTTCAATTCTACGGATGATTTTAAGGGTTGTATCAACGCCAACATCCGAAGAGATTAAAATTTCTTCTAATTCATCTAATACCTCTTCATCGACTTTAGATTTGCCGACCACCGCTCTACTCAATTTAGAAAAAAGTCCTTCTTTGGTCTTTTCTAATCCTTTATCAAGTGTTTCTTTTTCTTCGGTATTTAAGGTTTCTTTTTTCTTAAAAAAATCAAATAAGCCCATGTTTTGGTTATTAGTTTTCAGTTATCATTTTGGTTTGTAGCAGTCAACTATTGGAGAATCAATATCATTAGCTGAAATTACCCAATTTTTTCTCTTTAAACTAATATTGAATAAGCTACAAATTTTCCAAATATAAAACAAAAAAAGTCCCCTAACTTTATTTAGATAGGGGACTTTTTTTTAAGTCGAAAGAATTAACCTTTCAACGCTGCTGCTACTTCATCTTGAAGAACGATTTCTTCTTTGAATGTGTAAGCACCAGTAGCAGGGTTTTTCACTGCTTTAACGATTTTTGCGTATTTTACGCCACCTTCTTTCTTAAGGGTTGCAACTACTTTCTTTGCCATTTCTTTGTATAAGTTATTGTTATCCGTTTTGAGTTATCTACTGATTACAACCTAATTGATGAGTAAACTCAGCAATTACGATAACACAGACTTGATAACTTGTAATTGACAACTAAAATGAATTACTTAATTTCTTTATGAACAGTCACTTTCTTCATGAAAGGATTGTATTTCTTCAACTCTAAACGAGCTGTAGTGTTTTTACGGTTTTTCTTAGTGATGTAACGAGACATCCCTGGAACGCCTGAAGTTTTTTGCTCAGTACATTCCAAAATCACTTGGATTCTATTGCCTTTCTTAGCCATTGCTTTGTTTGCTTAATTGGTTATAAAAAATCGTTTTCTATTGATTATCAGTAAATTACAACCCAATCAAACTGAAAAACGAAGATGTGTCTTTGAAACAGGACTGCAAAGGTAGTAAATGTTTGAGTTTTAGACAAATATGTTTTCAAAAGTTTTTAATAAATATTTGTATAAAGTGAAAAATAGTCAATTTTAGCCCTTTTTAACCCAATTTATCTTTGAATCTTTCATTTTTCGAGAATATTTGCTCGCCTTTTCTATGATGCTACACTTCTTAAAATCGGTTTAAAATCTGTATTATTTCAAGATGGGTCTGGTCAGACTTGTAAAATCCCCGTTTTGAATTCTTTCGTAATTGGTGAATGATTCGCTGCTGAAATACTTGTTGAAATAATACTTCTTGTGGCTAATGGGTCTATAATTTCATCTACCCATAAACGTGCCGCCGCATAGTATGGCGTAGTTTGCGTGTAGTATTTGTCTTTGATTTCCTTCAAAATATTATCTTCATCTTCTTTACTGATTACTTTGCCTTTCGCTTTCATTGATGCTACTTGGGTTTGGAGTAATGTTTGTGCTGCTTGTTCGCCTCCCATTACGGCAATTTTAGCACTTGGCCAAGCATAAATAAAACGTGGGTCGAATGCCTTGCCGCACATGGCATAATTGCCTGCTCCATAAGAATTGCCAATGATAATCGTGATTTTTGGAACGATAGAATTTGAAACAGCATTCACCATTTTAGCACCATCTTTAATAATTCCTGAATGTTCTGAACGACTACCGACCATAAAACCAGTAACATCTTGTAAGAAAACTAGAGGAATCTTTTTCTGATTGCAATTCATGATAAAACGAGCCGCTTTATCGGCTGAATCATTATAAATTACGCCACCGATTTGTACTTCGCCTTTGGTATTTTTAATCACCAATCGCTGATTTGCCACAATGCCAACGGCCCAGCCATCAATGCGAGCATAGCCACAAATAATCGTTTTTCCGTACTCTTTTTTAAATTCATCAAATTCAGAATCATCTACTAAGCGTTCGATGATTTCACGCATATCATAAGGTTTGGTTCTGAGTTCAGGCAAAATATCTAGTATTTCTTCCAAATTTTTAGTCGGATTTTTTGGAGTACTTCTATTAAAGCCAGCTTTTTCAAATTGTCCTAATTTACCGATTGTTCTTTTAATTTGGTCGAGACATTCTTGTTCGGTATCAAACTGATAATCTGCGTTGCCTGAAATAGTATTGTGAGTATTCGCTCCGCCCAAAGTTTCTGCATCAATTTCTTCACCAATAGCTGCTTTTACTAAATATGGACCAGCCAAAAAGATAGAACTTTGTCCTTTTACCATTAGGGTTTCGTCAGACATGATTGGCAAGTAAGCACCACCTGCCACACAACTTCCCAGCACAGCAGAGATTTGCGTGATTCCCATCGCACTCATGATTGAGTTATTATAAAATACTTTACCGAAATGTTCTTTATCAGGAAAAATTTCGTCTTGCATTGGTAAAAAAACACCTGCGCTATCTACCAAGTAAATAATTGGCAATTGATTTTGCATGGCGATTTCTTGGAAACGCAGGTTCTTTTTTCCTGTAATCGGAAAGTACGCACCTGCTTTGACGGTTTGGTCGTTGGCAACGATGACGCACAATTGTCCTGAAATATAACCTAAACCGCCAACTGTTCCACCTGCTGGACAACCGCCATGTTCTTCATACATTTCATAACCCACAAAAGCACCAATTTCTTGAAATTCGCTTCCTTGGTCTATTAAGTAATCAATGCGTTCACGGGCGATTAATTTACCTCGTTCGTGTTGCTTTTGAATATTTTTAAGACCACCACCTTCTTTTATTTTTATTAAACGTTGCTTCATTTCTGAAAGCAATTCTTTATGAAATACTTTATTTGAGATTGACATAATTTAGGACGATTTGAGATTATTGATGAATTGTAAATGGTATTATTGTTGGATAATTTACAATTATTTTTTGATAGTGTAATTTTCCGATAAAAATAGATTTTCAGTAGAATGTTTGGGAATAAGCTGGATAAAGTGTTCTATGATGTTTCTGAAGTAGTATTTTGATATGCTAATAGGCTGTTTTTATTTTAGAATCAAAATATTATTTGGTTGAATAAAAATTAAAAAACTTTTTCTGAAAATTACGACATAAAAAAAGCCAGAAGAATTGATTCCTCTGGCTTCGATTAAACTATGCTTATTATTCTATTAAATCAGCTTCTTCTAAAATATAATTCATTTCGTAAATATCATCGGCATTCAATTTTAACTTGCCTTTGAAAGTGTGCATTTCATCAGTTTTGTACTTGTGAGCAGCTCCCTTTTTAGGTTTTAAAGACATCACAGACTCAGGCCCAGCACCACCACAGAAAAAACATTGGCTGTAAGGAAATGCCGAAAGTACATACATATTGGTAGCAGCGTCAACAGGAATTACATAACCTTTAATGATTACTTCTTTATTTTCTAATTTTTTTATGCCTGGACCAAAAGTTGGATATAGCATAAAAATAGATTCTTGTGGATACCATTTTTTCTTGAAAACTACATCTTTTAAAATATCCCAAGTAAGTTTTTCCGCAGGCAAAGCCACTGGCTTTTTCATGGGTGTTGCAGCTGATAAAGCCAAGCATAAAACACCGAATACGAGTAATGATTTTATTTTCATTTTTAGTTTTTTGTTGATTTTTAGTTTTGGAATTTTTTACTCCGAATTTCAAATTTTAGTTAATCTGAGCGGAGATTGTTGATTTTTACCCGCTGATTTTAGAGATTTTAAAACCGCTGATTCACGCAGATTTTTTTAATTTTAGCTTATTAAGCTATTTGGTAAGAATGATAGCCAAAATCTGAAATCCGAATGCTAATATCGAACTACTCATCCGCTAAAGTTCTTGAAATATCTATTTTATAAATACCTAAAGATGGAATGGCTGCTGCCAATAAACCAATGAATAATGCTCCGAGGAATAACCAAAACTCTTCTGTCAACAAAGATAAAACGTTGAAGTCATAATGAAAATTTTGTTCTACATTTTTCGACATTAACCATAATCCTGTTCTACTCAAAAAGATGCCAATTACAAATCCTATACTGCTGATTATCAATCCTTCTAATAGAAGTAAAAAGAATAATTTGGTTCTGCTTGCTCCCATCGAAAGCATCAGAGCCATCTCATATTTTCGCTCTTTGAGTGAATTGTACAGTGAAACAAATACGCTCAAACCCGAAACGATGATGATAACCAAAGCAATAATTTTTAAAGTATCAATTCCAAAACCCATCAAAGCAAATAAACGATTGATTTCGATAGCAGGCGAAGCCGTTTGCATCGTAGTATTTTGATTGATACTTCTTGCCATCATCATCCCCATTGCTGGATTTCTGAATTTTATCAACATAGAAGTAATTTCTTTGGCTTCTTCTTCGTGATGATGTTCTTCGTCTGTGCTTGTATCTTCTTCTAAAAGTTTTAAAGCATTTGCTCCTTTGCCAGCTTCTTCTTCGTGATGAGAATCGTGTACAGCCCAAACGCTTTCGAGTGGTGTCACCATCAATTGGTCGAGTACCGAATTGGTATTTTTCAAAATACCAACTACTTTAAATTTCTTTTCTTCGTGAACATCTCCTTCTTTATCGTAGCCATGCTGCGAAGCAAAAGTATCACCTACTTTTAGTTCTAAATTTTTGGCAACTTTAGCACCCACAACCATTTCCATCGCTTCAGAAAATACTTTTCCTGCTTCATATTCAGCTTCAAAATGTTGTAGGTACTTTTCGTTTGTTCCTACAATTCTATAACCTTGGTAGCTGTCGCCTATAGATAATGGTATGGCAGATTTTACTAAAGGATTACGAGTAAGTCTGTTGGCTTCTTCCAAAGAAATATTTCCCGTCGGAGCGTCAATTTGGTAAATACTGGCTAAAATCAATTGTAGCGGACTGCCTTTCGCCCCAACAATCATGTCGATTCCTGCTACATTTCGGGTAAATTTTTCTTCTAATTGTTTACCTGCCAAGAGTAACAACGAAATAATGGCAATACCCAAAGCCATCAACAAAATACTTAAAAAACTGGTGAGTGGCTTGTCTTTCAGGTTACTCCAAGATATTTTTAGTAAGTTCATTTGCTATAAATTTATACGTTTTTCCACCACATCTTTCAGGCGTTGGTCGTGCGTAACTACTACCAAACTTGCTCCAATTTCTTCAATTTGCTTTTTCAATAAATCTACTACTTTCAAGCAATTGTCATCGTCCAAACTTGAGGTAGGTTCATCCGCCAAAATCACAGAAGGTTTATTCATCAAAGCTCTGGCGATACTTACTCTTTGCTGTTCGCCTTGTGATAATTGCGTGGTTTTTTTATGAAGATGTTCTGCGAATCCCAAACTTTCGGCTAAGTGTTTGGCAAGGTCTTTTGCTTGAGATTTTCCTGCTAAATAATTGGCTAAAAGTAAATTCTCCATGACCGACAAAGAATGAACAAAATGAGGTTTCTGATAAATAATTCCTACATTTTTTGCTCTGAAATCTGCCGCAGTACTTACCGAAAAATCGCTAATTTCTTGGTTGTTAATCTGAATTTTACCGCCAGTAGGTTTCAATAAAAAAGCCATTAAATGTAAAAAAGTAGTTTTACCCTTTCCTGATTTACCCAAAATAAGCATTGTTTCACGGTCGGCACAGGAAAAATCTGGGAAAGTAAAGTTCTTTTCAGACGAATAAGAGAAAGTTAAGTTTTGGGTGGCTATCATGCTGTTGATGTTTTTACAAAGATAACCAATGCAATGATATTGCAAGAAGTTTGAGAAATAGTTTAATATTTAGGCTATGGGAATTTAATAGTAAACTCACAAAACTATAGTATGGTCTGTTGTTTTTATTTGAATAATAGTTTAGCTTTAACGTAAATTTTATAAATTACCTCGTTAAAGTATAATTAAAATTTCAATAGGTTCGATAAGGCATTTTCAATCATAAATTCTATAATCACACAATTAAAAATTACATGAAAAAACTTCTATTTGCTTTATTTATTACAGTTCTGTCGCACTATTCTAGCAAAGCTCAAAAAGAGTTTATGGCGGGCTATATCGTTAACAATGCTGGCGATACCATCAGAGGTAAAATTGATAACAAAAAGTGGATTCAAGCCCCTTCTCAAATTAAATTCAAACAAGAAAATCAAAATGTTATTAAGTATGGACTAAGCGATATTCAGAGCTTTGTGATTAATAATGAAGTAACTTATGTACGTAAGAAAATATCCTTGGATATTACCCCACACATGTCTGCTAAGTTATTACATAGCTATGATAGAGTACTTGTGGATACTACTGTGTTCTTGAAACAATTGATAAAAGGAAGACTAAATTTATACTATTTGAAGGATGGGAACACAAAAGGACATTTCTTTATTGAGAAACTGAATGAACCAATTCAAGAGCTTATAGACCATCGTTTTCTTAGAAAGACGGAATCTGGTACTTTTGAAGTACACCTTGATACCTACAACAAACAATTGTATGATTTATGTGAGGACTGTTCAAATTATACCGGTCAAGTATTTAAATACCTCTACCGTGAAACAGCTTTAACACCATTGATAATTAAATATAATGCTTTTTTTGGGGATAATAAACCAGTTGAAGTATCTAAAAAAGAAAAATTCAAATCTACTTTTTTTATAATTGCTGCCGTTGGTACTTATGGTTTTGTTGTGGATAAAAATCTTTCCTATTATGTAGAAAACTATGATAAATCTGGTTTGAAATCCGCATCGGTAGGTGGGGGAGTATTACTTGATTTGCCTTCGAAAAGAAGAAGATTTGGAGTGAAAATTGATTTATTATATAGTTTTTATGAGGAGGATGTTAAATTGTATTCAACCTATGTTGCTCCGACAAACACTTCATATTTAGGATTATGTATTGGACCCCAGTATTCAATCTATAAAAATGCTCCTAAAAAACTTGATGTATATCTCAATGCCTCGCTGATGTTGGAAAAGAGATTAGCCCAAAAAAGTACAGACTTTATTTATCAGAGTTTGAGTGATGCTGCTGGCTATAAACTCGGTGTAGGTACAAAAATTAATAGAATGAATGTTGAACTAGCCTACAGTAAAACAGATGCAGGGTTTAGACCTTTTGTTTATATCACTGGTAATATCCAAAAAGTTTCGCTTGCACTTAGCTATTCACTTGGAAAAAGTAAATGAGAGGCTATTACAATTTTTTTTCGTAAAATTGTTCTATAATGAACAATTTAAAGGCTTTGATTAGGGGAGTGTGGTTGTTTCGTGATTTTTTACAATGATAACAAGCACTCTCCTTGATATAATATATGACTTCAAGAGAAAAAATAAATCAAGTATTTGAAGAGATGGGTAAAGTAGTGGTTGGTCATGAAAAATTGACTAATCGATTACTCATTGGCTTGTTTACTGGCGGGCATGTTTTGTTGGAAGGCGTACCGGGTTTGGCTAAAACATTATCTGTAAACACCTTATCAAAAATTCTTAAACTAGATTTTCATAGAATTCAGTTTACGCCCGATTTACTTCCTGCTGATTTGATTGGAACGATGATTTACAGCCGTAAATCCGATGATTTTGAAGTGAAAAAAGGGCCCGTTTTTGCCAATATTATTTTGGCTGATGAAGTAAACCGTGCACCAGCAAAAGTACAATCGGCTCTTTTGGAGGCGATGCAGGAAAAACAAGTAACCATTGGTGATTTTACTTATCCGCTCGATAAACCTTTTTTGGTATTAGCTACGCAAAACCCTGTTGAACAAGAAGGTACTTTCCCCTTGCCTGAGGCACAAGTGGACAGATTTATGCTAAAGGTTTTTGTGGATTATTTGAATAAAGAGCAAGAGCTGGAAGTAATGAGGAAGATGTCGAACATGGATTTTAATTATCAGCCTCAGGCAATTCTTGATAAAGAAGATATTTTTAAAATCCGAAAAGAGATTAACGATATTACGATTTCTGAAACGCTTGAAAAATATATTATTGAATTGATTTTTGCTACTCGTAAACCTGGTGATTATGGACTTAGAGAGGAAGCTCGTTATGTGCAATTTGGAGCATCACCTCGTGCAAGTATCAATTTGAATTTGGCAGCAAAAGTATTGGCATATTTAGATGGAAGAGATTATGTATTGCCAGAAGATATTAAAGAAATTGCTCCAGACGTATTGAACCATAGAATTATGCTCAATTATGAAGCCGAAGCTGATGGAATTACAACAATGCAAGTAATTGATACAATTCTGAGAAGAGTGGCTATTGGTAGATAAAAATAAGGGGAATGACTTTGAAATCATTCCCCTTATTTTTATCTACCAAGTAAATATTCATCACTCAATGATTTATTCTACAAATTCCTTGTTATGAATTTCGCTTTTGATAATAAATAATGGTCTGTTTTTAGACTGGAAAAATACCCGAAGAATATATTCGCCAAGTACTCCTAATGCAAATAATTGTACACCACTAAAAAGTATAATCATAAAAAGTAAAGCAGGAAAACCTTCGATGACTTCTTGGAAATAATACTTTTTAATCAATACGCTGATAAAGTAAATCAATGAAACGATGATTGAAAATACTCCTAAGCGTGATACAAATTTGATTGGAAATTCACTAAAGTTAAAAATACCACTGTAAGCTAAATTGAAAAGTTGTTTGAATGAATATTTCGATTCACCTGAGTGGCGTTCCTCTCTAGCATATTCGACACCAATTTGTTTAAAGCCAACCCAAGTACGCATGCCTCTTAAATAGCGACTTTCCTCTGGCATTTTATTCATGATATTGACTACTCTGCGACTCATTAAAGCAAAATCGCCACTATCTAATGGAATGTCCACATAAGCAATACTTTTCAGTAAACGATAGAAAAGATAATAGGCACTTCTTTTTACAAAATTCTCTTTTCGTTGTTTTCGTACTGCATATACCACGTCATAACCTTGTTTTAAATAAGGATAAAATTCGGTTAATAATTCTGGTGGATCTTGTAAATCTCCATCAATTACCATAACGGCTTCGCTACCTTTTGAAACTGCCAAACCAGCAGTAAGAGCTAATTGATGTCCGTGGTTTCTAGCTAAAAATAAGCAATGATATCTTTCGTCGGTCAAAGCCAAAGCCTGCATCAGCTCTGCTGTATTATCACGACTTCCATCATCTATCAAAACAATTTCAATGCTTTCTTGAACCGAATCCATTAAGTTATTTAACCTTTCTACTAAAAATGGAAAAGTCTCACTTTCGTTATAGAGCGGGGCGATAATTGAAATTTGAGGGGTTTTCAAGGAATTAAAATGTTTGTGGGTGAAGGCAAATAATAGTTATGAATTATGAGAGATGAATTGTGAATGTCAAACATTGATATAATACTTTAATCCACACAACCACATCGTTTATGTTACAAATGCTACTTGTCAAAATGAAATTGTTATTTGAAAAGTCCGTATTTAAGAATACAGTAAATCGCTCTGAAACCATCTTTCCAGTTTATTTTTTTACCTTCTGCATAAGTTCTTCCATAGTACGAAATCCCTACTTCATAAATACGAATATTCTTAATTCTTGCAATTTTAGCAGTTACTTCTGGTTCAAATCCAAAACGGTTTTCTTCTAAACGAATTCCTTTTATAATATCGGCACGAAACAATTTGTAGCAAGTTTCCATGTCGGTAAGATTCAAATTATTAAGCATATTGCTTAAAAAAGTAAGGAATTTATTCCCAATCGTATGCCAAAAGAATAGAATTCTATGGGCACGTCCACTGGCAAATCTTGAGCCATAAACAACATCAGCATGTCCGTTGATAATAGGCATTAGCATGATATTATATTCGTTAGGGTCATATTCTAAATCGGCATCTTGGATGATGATTAAATCGCCAGTTGCTTTTTGAATACCTGTTCTAATCGCTGCTCCTTTACCTTGATTGACAGCATGGCTATGATAACTAATCGGGAAATTATGTTGATTGATGTACTTTTCTATTTCAGTATTTGTATTATCTGTAGAACAGTCATTAACCACAATTACTTCTTTTTCGATGTCATTTACCAATTGTAATGCCCTGACTTTATCAAGAATTAAATGGATGGTTTTTGCTTCATTATAAGAAGGAATGACAATAGAAAGTTTCATTGAATAAGGATATTTAGGATTGGTTTATCAGTATAAACAAGTTAAGACTGTGTGATTGAATAGATTTTGCTATAGAGAAAAGAATCAAATCGCCCTGAATACGATAAACCTTAATGATAATTAACTTCAAAGATAACTTAAAAAGTTTAGATTAAGCCTTTTGACGATTCAAAACCTGATTTGATTTTACTTGTCTGAGTACTCAATTCTTAGAGAATTTACTCTTTTTGAGTAATGGATAAAGTAAAACAGAAGCCAAAATGATGAATGTCCCTGCATAAAAACCTGTTGTCATTTGTTCTTTTTCTCCGAAAATTAAATAAGCTAAAATGATACCATAAACGGGTTCAAGATTTAAAGTAAGGTTGAAAGTAAAGGCTGAAAACTTCCGAATCAATTCTACTCCTTCTGCAAAAGCATACACCGTACAAACCAATGCTAAAATCAATATCCAAAGCCAATCTAAACCTTGTGGAATGATTTTGAAATCGGCACTTCCTTCAAAAAACAAATACATAACTGGTACAAATGTAAAAATGGTAGCACCCAACATTTCATAAAAAGTAATGATTTGTGGACTATGGTGTTTGGCAAATCTGGAATTGATTACAGAGAAAAGGGCACTCAGAAATGCTGAGAAAACACCTACAAAAAGCCCCAGAATATGATTTACTTCAAACAAAAAGATTAAGTATAAACCTACAATTACCATCAAGCCTAAACCAACTTCTATGACTCTTATTTTTCTTTTATCCCAAATAGGTTCTAGCAAGCTTGTCCATAATGAACCTGTTGAAAAACCTGCTAAACAAATGGCTACGGTTGATATTTTGGCAGCATAAAAAAACGTAAACCAGTGTAAAGCAATGATTCCACCTGTTGCTAATAATTGCCAAGTAGCTTTGCTAGAAACTTTGATGGAAACGTTTTTCAAGTATAAATAAATCAACAAACCTCCCGATGCCAGCAGTGTTCTGAAAAAGACAACACTTAAAGAATGTGCAGAAATTAAGGCACCCAAAATTGCCGTAAATCCTGCGATGAGTACAACTAAATGGAGTTGGAAATAATCTTTTATACTGTTTGTTTTCATGAAATATTTATTGCCAAATGTTGATAGTAAATCATGTTAAAATTGTGTTGATGTTCCTTTTTTAATAGGGTCGGACTTAAGTCCGACTCTAATGATTTTGAGTTTAATCATTCAGACCTACCTCGGCACGGTATAATATAGAATGACACCAATACCTGTAAATACTAAATTAGGCAACCAAACGGCTAGGAGCGGAGGCATTCCGCCAGATTGTGCAATGCCTTTACTCATCATAAAGAATAAAATATACAGAAAGGCTAGCATAAAGCCCAAAGCAATTTGAAAACCTACTCCTCCTCTTGATTTACGAGCAGACACAATTACGCCAATTACGCTCAGAATAATTACGGCAAATGGATTGGCAAAACGTAAGTATTTCTCAATCAAGAAAATCTCAATACCATCTGCTCCACGACTTCTAATTTGATTAATTGTTCTTTCTAGTTCAGAATTGGTCAAGGTTTCATGAATTTGATAAGTGCTTTCAAAATCTTTGGGAAGTAAATTGAGTGTGGTGTCAATTTTTGTTCCGTAAGTTAATTTTTGTTTGCCATTAGGTAAGAAAGTTCTTACTCGGTAATCAAAAATCGACCATTTTCTTCTGGTAGAATCCCAAGTAATATGGTCAGCTAGTAATTTGGTTTTTAATTCATGTCCTTCAATTTTATCTAACGAAAAACGATAACCCGTTTGCGAACCTGTATCGTAGCTTTCCATATAGGCATAATCGTGCGGTCCGATTTTGATATGCACGTCTCTACCACTATAATAATACGAGCCTACTACGTATTTTCTTTCAAAGGCAATTCTGGTTTTATTGGAATTAGGAATTACCCAACCAACCATAAAAAAAGTAAGAACTCCAACGATGGAAGAAGCAATAATATAAGGACGGATAAAACGCATAAAGCTTACGCCAGTACTCAGAATCGCAATAATTTCAGTGCGTGCAGCTAAATTGGCGGTAAAGAAAACAGTTGCAATAAACACCATCAGCGGACTAATATAATTAGCCCAATAAGGAATAAAGTTGAGGTAATAGTCAACCAGAACAGCATGAAGAGAAGCTTTATTATCGATAAAATTGTCGATTTTTTCAGTATAATCAATCACCATAATGATAGAGACGATGATTAAAACGGCAAAAAAATACGTTGTAAGGAATTTTTTAATGATGTATAAATCGAGAATTTTCATTTTTCTGTAAGTCACAATAGCGACAACCGTGGCTATTCAAATCATAATATTTTACAAAGCTACGAATAAAAAAAAACTCTCAGGTTTGAAGTATTCATTTGGACGCTTAAAAATTGTTAACAAGCATTCAATGAAGGAATTAATACTGTTTTTGAAGTGTATCAATCCTTTTTTGAATTTTTGCGGTTTTCTTCGCTTTTGTACGGGAAATTGCGTGAAAAAGATGGGTAAATCTATCTCAGAGATAGGATGTCCTATCTTTTTCACGCAAAAAACCGCAAAAAAGATTCGTCAACCTATCATTTAGATAGCTTCACCTATCAAAATGATGGGATGAGCTATGAAAAAGACGCAATGAACCATCTGAAAGATGGGTTGGAGATTCTTTTGGATAGGTTTGTGCTTGTTTTTGATTAAAAAAGATGGCTTTAAGATTCTTGACTCATCTTTTAGCATTTACGAAAAAATTAACCGAATAATAAGTTTTTTGGATAGAAATGGCTGATTTACTTCAATCGTTTAGCCTGTAGAGCTTATATTTATCATATCAAACTAAATATTTGTGAACTAGATGATTGATACAAATCAGAAAATTATAGACAAAAATATTATCGAAATCGCTAAAGTAGCTTATAAGCTACCAGGAGTAGTTGTTTTACACGACCTTCGAGATTGGTCTGTAGCTTGGATGTCTCCAAGAGGATTAGAGGAGCTAGGTGTGACTTTAGAAGAAATTACCAGTTTAGCTTCAGGAGAGTATTATTATCGTTATTTTAATCCAGAAGATGCTAAAGATTATGCTCCTAAAATACTGAGTTTGATGGAACGCAATATTGCTGATGAAATTTGTACTTGTTTTCAGCAGGTGCGTTTTGGAATTAATGCTCCGTGGAAATGGCACATGGCAAGCACAATGGTTTTTGCTCGTGATGAATCGGGGAAGCCGCTGCTCGCCATTACGATAGCATTTCCTATCGACACCATGCACCACATGACTTTTAAAGCAGAGCGATTGTTGGAGGAGAATAATTTTCTGAGAAATAACATTCAGCTGTTTTCAAGTCTTAGTAAACGTGAATGCGAAATTTTAAAATTACTGGCAATGGGTGCAAGCTCAATAGAAACAGCAGAAAAGCTATTTATTTCGATAGGAACGGTTGATACACATCGGAAAAATATCAAGAAGAAACTCAATACTAATTCTTATTTTGAACTTTGTCAATTTGCAAGGGCATTTAACTTGATTTAAGAGGCTTTTTGTTCAAAAAATACCCAGAAATGGGTATTGATTAGCCAAGTTGGCGTCGTTACTTTTACAATTAAAGTTTATTGAGAATACGATAGAGAGACAATTAGAAGACATATTTTAAGCTATTTTATAATGGAAGAGTAAAAAATTGACCGTATAATAAGTTTTCAAGCGTTTATGATTGACAGCGTGATAGTCACTTTTATTTTTTCATTACTTTCGGTAATCTTTTCATTATAAGTAAGAGGAATTCTAGGCTTTACACATATTACGCCAAGTATATCCTTCAAATTTAACAGAGCATCATAAGGTAATAACGTCAATTGTTTTCAGAAAACATGCAAATCGCATGGGTGATAGGCATGTCTATACTTTTAGACAAAGCAAAATGAATGCTCATAAAATGGAATCAAACATACAAACCTTTATAAATATCACAGCATGAAAAAACTACTATTGCTTTTAATGATAATCTGTACAATTGGTGGGAGTGCCTTTTGTCAGGAAAAAGTTAAGATGAAAGCCCCCAATGATGGACAATTTGCGATTGGTTTAGGCATAGGAACAACGCCTAGTTTGGATGTCTCTTACCAATACAACAGTCATTTGAGTATCAAATTGAAGTACAATTACTTCAAATACAACATGAATACGCAATTGGATATTTCAGATGAGAAGGTTGATTTAGATGGAAATTTTGACATGGGTGCTGTTGGCTTATCGTTAGAATATTTCCCATTTGAAAAAAGTAGCTTTAAACTAATTGGAGGCGTGAGTTATGTATTGAAAGGTGAATTAGGCGTATTAGCCACACCAACAGAGAATTATACTTTTGGCGAGACAGTATTTACGCCCGAAGAAGTAGGAACGTTCAGATTTGGACTAGACTATGGTAAAGGAATTGCCCCTTTTGTGGGCATTGGTTTTGGAAGAGCTGTTCCTAAGAAACGAGTTGGTTTTGGGTTTGAATTAGGTACATATTATTTGAAAGAACCAGTAGTATCATTAACAGGTACAGAACGCCTAAGTAGTATGAATGAACAAGAAGCCAAAGTACAAGCTAACATGAATGACTGGCGTTATTGGCCAATGCTGAATGTTAGATTAGCAATCCGTGTAAACAAGTAAAATAACTTTAATCCTAAATGATAAGAAATCATGAAAAAGCAATTTAAAAATTATTTTCGCCCTGTATTATACATCATTGTAGGGCTATCAATTGTATTTTCCTGCCAGAATATTAATCCATTAGATGGTGTTGAGCTGACAGTGAATGATGAGGTTCCTAAGTCTCCAGTTCTTATTCATTTTGCTAATGCCAATAGTACTTCAGCAAATGTACCTTCTGATTTTACGGTTAAAATAAGTGGTAAAGATGCTAGTTTGGTTAAAATGGATGGAGGAAGCACTAATTTTCAAGCCTCTCATGGATTGTTACCATTGGCTTTAACACAGAGCTCAACTCCTTCAGCTTCAAACCCAATTACGTTCAACATTTATGCAGAAATCCCTGGTTTTGCACCAGTTTCTCAAACCATCACGATTAAATCTGATACTACAAAAGTTATTGACATTTCTGCGATTGAATTATCAAATCCTGCTCCTGGAACATCTGTGTCGATAGCACAGGCTACACTTAACAATGGTGTGGCTAGTACAGAAACAAGTTTTAAGATTAGTCCAAGTTCAACTGTTTCTGAAACTACAACAATTAGCATCCCTGCTGGAACAAAAATATTAGACGCCAATGGTACTGCTATCAACGCTAATCAGTTAAGCTCAAGCATGGTTTATTATAGCCCTACTTCACCTACTTCGTATGGTGCTTTTCCTGGTGGGTTCAATCCTACAAATGTTGTTGACGAACAAGGACAACCCATCAACAATGGTAATGGTATCAACTTTGTTTCTGCTGGCTTAGTGTCAATTAATATGCAAGCTTCTGGTACAGCTGTCAAGAAGTTTTCACAGCCTGTAAAAGTATCAATGGAAGTAAATACAAATACTACAAATTTTGAATCTGGTGAAAATGTTAAAGAAGGAGATATTGTGCCATTATGGAGCTTAAATGAAGAGACAGGAGCATGGAAAAAAGAAGGAAATGTGACTTTAACTAAAAATTCGAGTGGCAAACTTGTAGCAAATTTTGAAACTACTCATTTGTCTTGTTTTAATCTTGACTGGTTCTACTTTTACGGCTTAGGTACTTGTAATACACCACTAACGGTTACTTTACATATTGGAGCAGGCAGAGAGGGTTATTACGATGTAGCTTTGGTAACACCTCAAAATCAATATTTAGCTGCGGCACACTGGGAATATGTAACTGATGGAAAAAAAGTTGTTTTCCCTAATGTGGCAAATATACCTAATGCTAAAATAGTAATCTCTGATTTTAACTTATGGTTAAACCCTAGATTACCCATATTGGCAGAAACTCCTATATTTAACCCATGTACAAAGGGTGCAGTTGATATTACTTGGGGATCACCAGCTCCTCCTGAATTCCTAAATATAAACATGAATATAGTAGGTAAGTGTTCTAATAAAGATGTTAAAATTTTACCTTCTGGTTGGTATTATATCTATGACTATACAAAAGCACTTACAGGTAAAGATGGCTGGACATATTTATACTTGGTAAATGGCGTTATTCGATATACTTATGGTTCAACTATTACCAATACTAATGGTGTTTATAGTATAAAATTACCTGTTGGCCATCAGTATTATGTTTATACATGGAATAATAACAAGTGGTACGAATCAGGATTATTTACTTTAGGAAAAAATAATTTCACTTTACCAGCAGGCACTGGAATTACTGGTTCTGGGGCTTATAACTCAGCTACCAATACCCTTAATATTACAGGAACATTTAGTGCTAGTTGTAATTAATTTCTTTTACTAACTTGAGTCATCCCAAATTTCAAGAGAAAATTTGGAATGACTCAAATTTTTGGGTTCTCAGACAACTTTACTGTTAAGATTGATGTTGCCTGCCATGACTCTAAGTCTTAAATTATTAAAATTAGGCATACCCAAGGCACCTCTTTTGATACTTCGGACTAATAAATATATTCAACTCTTCCGTGACTGCATTAGAAATGCTTATCATTTAGATAATTGGTAGTGTAGCGTTTATGGTTTTGTAATGTTTTGATTAATGAATTAAATACATTAGTATTCTTGAATATTCATTACCATTCATACGGTCTCATTAACAGGCACAGAATGCCTAAGTAGCATAAATGAACAAGAAGCCAAAGTACAAGCTAACATGAATGACTGGCGTTATTGGCCAATGCTGAATGTTAGATTAGCAATCCGTGTAAACAAGTAAAATAACTTTAATCCTAAAAGATAAGAAATCATGAAACTAAAATACAGCAATTATTTTCGTCCCATACTTTATACAGTCTTTGGACTTTTTGTGGTCTTCGCTTGTCAGAAAATCAATCCATTCGAAGATGTAGAATTAACGGTGAATACAGACATTTATAAATCACCCGTATTATTGAGGTTTGTAGATGGTAATGCCGATGCAACAAAAGCACCAAGTGGTTTAAAGGTAACTATTGCAGGGCCTGGGAAAGACTTAGTACTAGATAATACAGGAGGGAGAGATTATACTGTAATTGGGAATGTACTGCCATTGGTGCTTAACAAGAATGTTAATCCATCTCTGGCAAGTCCTATTGAATTTACAGTTGCGGTTTCTGGGGAAGGTTATGTTTCTACAAGTAAAACTATTGTAATCACTAGCCCTGATGATGCGTTAGAATTTGAAGTTCCTATGACAAATGTGGCAACTCCTCCACATGGAACAGCAGTCGCTACAGATGTAATGTCACTCACAACCGGTGAAACGATTACAGTTCCTGCTACTGCCGAAAAGCCAGAAATAGCAAAGATTACGATTGAACCTGGGACAGTAGTAAAAGATGAGTCTGGTAATGTAATTAACGCCAAAACAGTGGAAACACAAGTAGTACAATATGGAACAGAAACGGAGGAAGCTCTGGTAAGTTTTCCAGGAGGTTTTGATGCCGAAAATGTAACAATGCAAAATGGTACTTCTTCAGATGGTGCGTTTATTACTGGTGGTTTTGTAGCCGTAGATATGGAAGCAGATGGGAAAAAAGTAACAAGTTTTTCGAAGCCAATTGAAGTGGCAGTAGGAGTAAGTGCAGCGTTGGAAAATCCTGAAACAGGTCAGAAAGTTCATGAAGGTGATAAAATTCCTACTTGGAGCTATGATAGCGAGACTGGTGCTTGGAAACAAGAAGGAGAAGCAATTGTAACAAAAGGAGCTGATGGTAAATTGACAGCAACTTTTAAAGCTGCACACTTATCTTATTGGAATTTAGATTGGTTCTATGGTGCTTGTAGTAATAATAATTCAAATTTGTCTTTTAGAGTTACTTCTAATGTAAGTAATTATGCGAATAGTTATGATTATTTTGGAATGGTGTATTTAGTCTCTAATTCTGGTGCCAGAAGCTACTATAAAGAATTGTATGATTTTGATGTTGTAAATGGAAATATCAATAATGGATTATATAATGTGAGTAATGCACCCGGAGATTTTAGATTACAAGTAGATGTATATAGTAGAGAGGGGCATAGATTCTTAGGTAGAACTGAAGCTTTTAGTCCTTGTACAGCTACTTCAATACCAATAACGTTGTCAGTGCCAAGTCCGCCTGCTTATCTAAACATAGATATAGATTTTACTGTAAAATGTAGTAACAAGAGCCTAAATATTAAACCATCAACTTATATTGATTTTTATGATTCTATGAATGGTGTTTGGGCATGGACTTATGCAACAAGTGGTAAAGGTAGTATTACCTTGAGAGAAGGAAGAGAATATTACTTTTATACTTATTATGATGGAGAAAGTTATTGGGGGAATGTTACTTTTGGAAAGAATTCATCTAATATCGTTGCTAATGGAGGTATAGGTATAAAAGGAACCACAAGCTACAATGCCACTACCGATAGAGTAAGTGTTTTAGCAAACTATACCGTTAATGATTGTGAATAATAGATTGGGGTGATTTAATAAATAAAGGGAAGCCTTCATGTTTTATGAAAGCTTCCCTTTGTTTTTCTCGGATTGGAAATCCGAATTACAGTACTGATACTTTAACAGTTAAAGTCAATTCTTCAAATTCTATTGCTTGTCCGTCGGCTAATTCGCTGACTACTTCCAACGAGAGTGCTTGTACTTCTTGACTGATGAAGTCTTTGAAAGCTACAACGCCTGCGGTTACTTCTGCATCCGAATCTAATAATTGAATGCTGATTTTATCAGTTACTTCAAAGCCTGAATCTTTACGTAAGTTTTGGATACGATTCACAAAATCACGAGCGATACCTTCTTGTTTCAACTCTGGCGTAATGTTGATGTCTAAAGCAACAGTAATACCTGCATCTGATGCCGTTAAGTAGCCCGGTAAATCTTCTGTTTGGATTTCAACATCTTCTAAAGCAATTGTGAAATTCTCAAGAGCAATCGTTTTGTTTTCTTCTAAAGCTTTCAAATCGTCGGCTGTCATGGCAGTAATTACTGCGGCAACGGCTTTCATTTCTTTTCCGAATTTTGGTCCTAATGCCTTAAAGTTTGGTTTTACTTTTTTCGACAATACGCCCGAAGCATCGTTCAAGTATTCTACAGCTTTGATGTTTACTTCTGTCTTGATAAGTTCGTCCACATGGCGAATTTGTTCACGAGTTTGTTCGCTCAAAATCGGAATCAAGATTTTCGATAATGGTTGACGTACTTTAATACGATTGGTTTTTCTCAATGAGTGAATCAAAGAACAAATTCTTTGTGCCAAATCCATTGAAGTTTCTAAATCTGTATTAATCCATGCTTCGTCTGCTTTAGGGAAGTTGGTTAAGTGAACCGACTGAACGCCTTCTGTACTTGTATCTGTTAGGTTTTTGTACAACCAATCGCCATAAAAAGGTGCAATTGGCGACATCAATTGAGCAATAGTTTTCAAACAGTAAGCTAAAGTTTCATAAGCCGATTGTTTGTCTGCCGTTACTTCGCCTTTCCAGAAACGTCTTCTGCCCAAACGCACATACCAGTTTGAAAGATGGTCGCCCACAAATTCTTGGATGGCACGTCCTGCTTTAGTTGGCTCATAAGTATTATAAGACTCGTCCACTTCTTTTATCAAGGTTTGTAGTTTTGATAAAATCCATTGATCTAATTCTGTCGCAATCGTTTTGTCAAGCTTGCCCGTTGGCGTGTAGCCATCTAAATTGGCATACAAAGCAAAGAAATTATAAGTATTTGTAAGCGTTCCGAAGAATTTGTTACGTACTTCGGTAATTCCTGCTAAGTCAAATTTAAGGTTATCCCACGGCTGTGCGTTGGTAATCATGTACCAACGAGTTGGGTCTGCTCCGTACTTCTTCAAAGTTTCAAATGGGTCAACGGCGTTGCCTAAGCGTTTAGACATTTTGTTGCCGTTTTTGTCTAAAACCAAACCTGTTGAAACTACATTTTTGAAAGCAACTGAATCAGAAATCATTGCCGAAATAGCGTGCAAAGTAAAGAACCAACCACGAGTTTGGTCAACACCTTCCGAGATAAAATCGGCTGGATACGCTTCATCAAAAATATCTTTATTCTCGAATGGATAATGCCATTGTGCATAAGGCATTGCTCCAGAATCAAACCAAACGTCGATTAAGTCTGTTTCACGAGTCATCACTTTGCCCGAAGCTGAAATTAAATATACTTCATCCACAAACGGACGGTGTAAATCTTCATTTCCTTCTTTCAACAAATTCAAAAATTTCTCATTGGCAGCACGTTGCTCAGCAGATAACACATCATCTTTTAAAGCGTGAGTAATGCTATTTTCTAATTCTTTCAAAGAACCGATACATACTTCTTCGCTATCTTCCGAACGCCAAATTGGTAACGGAGTTCCCCAATATCTTGAACGTGACAAGTTCCAGTCAACCAAGTTTTCCAACCAGTTTCCAAAACGACCAGTACCTGTTGATTCAGGTTTCCAGTTTATCGTGTTGTTCAAGGCAATCATTTTATCTTTTACTGCCGTAGTACGGATAAACCAAGAGTCCAAAGGATAATATAAAACGGGTTTATCGGTTCTCCAACAGTGTGGATAAGGGTGATCGAATTTCTGAACATTGAAGGCTTTATTTTCAGTTTTTAATTGAATCGCAATGCGTTCGTCAACTGACAAATACTTGTCTCTTCCTTGTTTGATGCGTTGTTCTTCTTTTTCTGCTTCTGATAAATACGCTTCTTTTACGGGTTCGTTGGCATAATCAGTAATTTCAGCCACAAAACGACCTTGACGATTGACGATTGGTACATCTTTTCCGTTTTCATCTTTCACAAAAATCGAAGGAATACCACTTTGTTGTGCTACTCTAAAGTCGTCCGCACCAAAAGTTGGTGAAGTATGAACCACACCAGTACCGTCTTCGGTTGTTACGAAATCTCCGATAATTACACGGAAAGCAGCACTTTCTGGCTGAATGTATGGCATTAGTTGTTCGTACTCGATGCCTTCTAAGAAATTGCCTTTGAAACTAAAAACTTCTTTCCAAGGAATGATTTTATCTCCATCGTTATAAGTTGAAAAATCGCCATCTTTTCCTTTTTCGTTGAAATATTTTCCAACTAAATCTTTCGCCAAAACTACATTTACAGGCTCGTAAGTATATGGATTGAACGATTTAATCAAAGAGTATTCAATGTTTTTTCCAACGGTCAAAGCTGAGTTGGCTGGCAAAGTCCAAGGTGTAGTCGTCCAAGCTAAAATATAAACATTGTCGCTATTGGCAGCATCAAATAAAAATCCAGATTTACCTGTCAATTTTACTTTAAACTGAGCCGTCAGCGAAGTATCTTTTACTTCACGATAACAACCCGGCTGGTTCAATTCGTGAGAAGAAAGCCCAGTACCTGCCGCTGGCGAATAAGGTTGAATGGTATAGCCTTTGTAAAGTAAACCTTTTTCGTAAAGGGTTTTCAACAAATGCCAAACCGATTCGATATAATCGTTTTCATAGGTAATGTATGGATTATCCAAATCCACCCAGTAACCCATTTTTTCGGTCAAGTCATTCCATTGGTCAGTGAATTTCATTACAGTTTCACGACACTTTTTGTTGTACTCTTCTACCGAAACATATTTTGGAGATTTCAGATTACCAATATCGTCTTTGGTAATGCCTAATTCTTTTTCTACTTGTAATTCTACGGGCAATCCGTGAGTGTCCCAACCACCTTTACGTTTTACCTGCTTGCCTTTTAAAGTTTGATAACGACAGAAAATATCCTTAATCGCACGAGCCATCACGTGGTGAATACCGGGAGTACCATTGGCAGAAGGCGGGCCTTCGTAAAAAGTAAAAGTTGGATTGCCCTCACGGGTTTCGATAGATTTTTCAAAAATCTTTTCGTCTTGCCAAAATTTAAGGATTTCGTCTGCAACCTGACCGTAGTCGAGGTTTTTATATTCTTTAAAATTCATTATGGACTATAATTCGTTTATTTCGTTATCGGAAAAATTATCTGTTGAGATGTTTTTATAAATAGGAGGCGAAAATTCCTGCAAAAGTACAATAAATGACTGGCTTTTGGAAGGATTAAGTAGGAAGAAAAGATTTTTCAGGATTCCAACGTTTTGGAGAAGAATGGTGTCTTTGTTGAGTTGGGCATTCTGTTTTAAAAAACAATCGTTTAAAAGCCAACAAATGAACCCATGAAAAAAACTCTTGCATTGACAATATTCTGTTTTTTTAGTTTGATTGGCTGTAATTCAGAAGATGTTGGCCCTAAAGCTTTAGTAGGAGAGTGGTCTCCAACATATAGGTATCAAAATAGGGGAAAAGATGGCACTTTAGGTGAATGGTATGATATGATTAATATTACAGCAATGCCGGGCTGTAAATTTACAAATGATAATCGTTTCTATTTGACGGGTTCAAGCTACCACAATGATTGCTGTATTAATGGTGTAAAATACAAAGTCACCGACAATAAGATTTCATTTTTGAATGCATCAAGTGCTTGTAAGTCGCCAACCTGTGTTCCTGAAGGGTACATTTTTGAAACAAATCGTAAAGACACTTTAGTACTGGAAGAAAATTCTTTGAGAAGGGAATTTTATAGAACTAAGTAAAAAATAACCTTAAAGAACATGAAAAAGCATTTTCTAATAATACCTTTTCTTTTTTCGATTTTACTTTCTTGTAAATCAAAAGAAGAAATAAACCCCAATAGTTTGGTTGGGAAATGGGTTGCGACGGGACAGATGCAATCTAAAAATGCTGACGGTACTTGGAGTGATTGGTATGTTCCTCAAACTTTTGCTGCCGTAAAACCTTCTGTTTGGGAATTTACAAAAGGAGGGGATTTTTTGAGAGATGGGAAAGCGGGAGGAGAATGCTGTTTTGCGGGTAATAAGTACCAACTTGATGATAACCTAATTACATTTTCAGATCATTGTCCATTGGTTGATTGTGCTTTTATTTGTAGTCCTTGGAAAATTGAATATTTAAAAAACGATACTTTGGTGATAGAACAATGCACAACTAGAAATCAATTTGTTCGAGTAAAATAAATGTTTAAATCTTTGAAATTATGAAAACACTTTGTCTCTCACTTATTTCTTTTTTTGTTTTGCTTTCTTGTAAATCAAAAGAAGAAATTGCTCCTAATGGTCTGGTAGGAAAATGGGTTGCTACTGGTTTTACTCAGTCTATGAGCCAAGATAGCACTTGGAGTACTTGGCGAGTTAATCCAACTTTTGCTGCCGCAAAACCTTCTATCTGGGAATTTACTAATAACGGAAAGTTTCTTAGAGATGGGAAACCCGCTGCTGAATGTTGCTTTGCAGGTAATAGGTATGCTGTCTCTGGGAATAAAATAACTTTTACAGAATACCCAGACTGTTCAAACGTTTACTGTTATTACTGTGGAATTAATTATTGGGAGTTTTCGAAACCTACCAATGATACCTTAATAATTCAACAATGCTTTACTAGAAACCAATTTGTTCGAGTAAAATAAAATTCAATGTATTCCAACCTTCAAAATAATTTCTACGTCTTTACTAAAAACAATTTATAAAATTTAAACTTTGAAATAACATGAAATTATTAACATTATGTGCAGGACTACTTTTGATGGTTAGTTCTTGCCAATCTGTAGAGGAAGTAAATCCATCAAAGGAAAATGGAGCAAAAGTTTCTGCTGATAAATTGGTCGGAAAATGGAATCCTACTTATATCCAAAAAGGTAAATCAGTAGATGCTAAATGGGAAACAATCAATACTTTGGTTGCTTTGCCGACGATAGAATTTACTGCGGATGGTAAGTTTCTAAGTGATGGAAAACCAGGAGCGGATTGCTGTGGTTGGGTAGGAAATAAATATACTTTCAAGGACAGTAAAATTATTTTCTCTGATTTTAATCCATGTCCCGATGTTGCTTGCATCGCTATTGCTTGCGATGGTTGGACGGTTCAAAAAATAGAAAGTGACACGCTTGTATTAGAAAGTTGCTTTAATGTTAGCAAATTCGTCAAAGCCAAATAATAATTGGTTTACGAAACATTGTTTAACCTCATAACAAGTATTAAAATTGTTTTTGCCTCTGTAAGTAAATCTTGCAGAGGTTTTTTTTGCCATTGGGGTAGGTAATAAGTATTATTAAGCCTTTTAGTTCAAGGTAAAGCAAGTTGGCAGAGGAGGATGTAAATTATTGACTAAAAAATCATAAAATTGTTTTATTTAATGTTTTTATTATTATATTTGCTTAATCAATTAAGCAACCATGGAAAATAAGCAGCTAGAAACGTTATCAAAATCGAATGATTTTTATCTCGAATTATGGAATCAAGCTAGGTTAGGTAGCAGGGAAGCATACGCCCAACTTTGTGAGAGCCATTATAGAACACTGTTTAACTATGGATTAAACCTCACTAAAGATAGAGAATTGGTCAAGGATGTGATTCAGGACTTGTTTTTATACCTTTGGGAAAAACGTAATGTAATTGGGGAAATCAATGTAATGACGATTTACTTGATTCGTGCTACTCGAAATAATTTGATTTCGCAATTGCGAAAAAACCAATGGAATGTACTCTACGATAATTTTGATAGTGAAGAAGAGCTTACAGATGAGCAAACTATAGAAAGTAGCTTAATTGAATATGAACGATATTCACAAAACGAACAAAGGATGAGAAAGGCGATAGAATTATTGCCTAAACGCCAAAGAGAAGTACTTTTCTTGAAGTTTTACCAAGGAGTAAGTAATACCGATATTGCTAATTTGATGAATATTAATAATCAATCAGTATCTAATCATCTTCAGAAGGCACTGATAACTTTAAGAGCTTTATTCCCTAACCACTGGAAAAAAATGTTTTAGGCTTTATCAATTACGCAAGTAATATTATGACTTCTCTTCAATCATAATATTTTATACTAAGTTTGTAACAATATATAGCAAGGAAGGACTATAGGTATGATAAATCTATTGTAAGATGGTAAGTGTTTATCGTTGTTTTGCTTACCTTTGATGGTGCAATTCTCCACAAGACCGCTATTATATTGTCAAATTTATAAAAATGAATGTTGTATTAAGGAATATTAGAGGTTTACTACTCCTTCAATTAGTTAGTTATGTATTGCCTTTAGTTGTTATTCCCTATGTTTTTAGGGCTATTGGTCCTATTTATACAGGTAAAGTAAACTTTTCTCAATCTTACATCAATTACTTCTTGCTGTTAATTAATTACGGCTTTGATATTACTGGTACAAAGCGTATTTCAGTAGTTAAGGATAAGCCCAAAGAATTGGTTGAAACGTTTAACGAAATTATTTCAACCAAGATTTTTTTGTTTGTTATTAGTACGGTTGTATTTCTTATTTGTACTTTATCCATTCCAACACTTCGTTCTGAGTTTGCTCTTCATTTTTACTCTTTTAGTTTTTGTTTGGGTTGGGTGTTTTTTCCTACTTGGTTTTTTCATGGTATTCAAGAAATCCAGACAGCAGCGCTTATTGCTTTGTGTTTTAAATTAGTTTCCTCAATCGCTATTTTCTTTGTTGTGAACAATGTTGAGTCATTTTATTGGTTTAACATTCTGACAAGTTTAGGACAAATATTGGCGGGTTTATGGGCATTTTATCTTGCTATGAAACGCTATAACATTAGCTTTTACTTCATTAAGATTCAACGAATTATTGAATTATTGATTGAAGAGCGTTTCTATTTTGTCTCTACAATAGTTGTTAATTTATATACTACAACGAATGTTTTTTTAATAGGTTTTCTCTTAGACGATAGGAGTGTCGGGATTTACTCTGCTGCAGTTAGGCTTATTACTATTGTTGTTACTGTTTGTATTAACCCGATATCGCAATCAATTTTCCCTGAGATTGCGAACAAAATGAATGCTAATCTGCAAAAAGGTTTAGAACTAGTCCAGAATATTATTCCTGTAGTATTTTTCATAACAGTTTTGGGGACTGTTTTTCTTTACGTAGTAGCGCCATTTATTGTTTCCTTTATTTTCGGTGAGAAATTTGTGGACTCAATTGGTGTATTTCAATACTTGTGTATCATTCCAATTTTATCCAGTTTGAGTTTATTTCAAGCACATACCATGTTAAGTTTGAAATTAGATAGATACATTCTGAATATTACGCTGATTGCAGGTATTGTCAGTGTTGCTATCAATCTTATTTTTATTAATCTGCTTCAATATTACGCTTCAGTGTTGGCATACGTTTCTGTGGAGGCATTTATCCTGGTTGCTGGGTATTTTGTGTTGAGGTATAAAGGATTGACTGTCATTGTCTTTGATAACTTCTCTGCTAAATCATTCCGTTATTTAATCAAAAATTTTAATCTTTTCGGGAATAAATCAGCGGAAAATTGATGTATAGAAATGAAGAAGTGTGATGAATATTCTAATAATTTCACGTTGAGCTTTTCGTGTAAATCTACTTTCCCCTGATTAATCGGTAATATCTTCTCGATAAATCAAAATAATCGTTTAACTTGTCTTATATTTATCCAATTTTATAAGCAATCAATTTAATTATAGTTACGATGAAAAAGATGTCTATTAAGGCTGTTGCCGAAACGTTAAAAATTTCTACTGCAACTGTTTCATATATCCTTAATGGCAAAGCCAAAGAAAAACGCATTAGTGAGGAACTCACCAAAAGAGTATTAGCCTATGTTGAAGAAAACAATTTTAAGCCCAATCACCTTGCTAAAAGCTTAAGAACTGGCAAAACCAATGTAATTGGATTAATTGTTGAAGACATTGCCGATCCATTTTTTGCAAGTGTGGCTGGAAATATAGAGAACATCGCTTATGAAAATGGTTATAAAATTATCTATAGCAGCACCAAAAATAACCCTGTAAAAGCCAAAGAACTCATCAATACCTTCAGAGAAAGAAATGTAGATGGTTATATCATTACGCCAACAGAAGGAATAGAAAGCGACATTACTCAACTGATTAATAGCGGTTTGCCTGTAGTATTATTTGATAGAAATTGTACTGATATTGATGTTAGTTATGTGGGAATGGACAACTTTGATAGTGCCTACAAAGCTGTAAAACACCTGATTTCAAACGATTATAAAAATATAGCTTTAATTACGCTTGACTCTTCACAAGCACAAATGATTGACCGTTTATTGGGCTATGAAAAAGCTGTTTATGAAAAACGTATTCCTTCAATTGTTAAAAAATTTGAATACTCTTCTGCCAAAGTAAACAATATAACAGAGGAAATTGGACAATTTTTAATAGAGAATCCATCAGTAGATGCTATTTTTTTTGCAACCAACTATTTGGCAATCAGTGGAATAGAATTGCTAAATCGAAAAAGAATTAAAATTGGAAAAGACATCGGTATCATGGTATTTGATGATAACGATTTATTTAGAATTCACCAACCTTCTATTTCTGCCATCGCCCAGCCCATTAGTGAAATGTCAAAGCAATTGATTAATACATTACTTGTTCACATGGAGAATTCCGACAAGTATGATGCTAAACAATATATTATGCCTGCTTCTATTATTTTGAGAGACTCTTCGTCGAAAGAAGAAGTTGCTTAACTGATTAACCTAATGTATTTCTTCTTTTTGCTTTTTTACTAATTTTCGAGCGTTATTATTGCTAAAAAGTAATAAATATGGGACTAAATCTCGCTTGTCTATAAAACCACTCAAATATACTCTTCAAAAAGTACCTTTTTTCTCTTTAACCTGAGTTGTCAGTCTTCAATAAATATAACTATAGAAATGTTTTGTGATATATTTTTTTTAAATTAGATTTGCTTAATCATTTAAGCAAATCTAATTTCGATACACCTTTCATTAAACTTCTATATGATAAGAAGTAAAAAACCACTATTCTAACCGAAATCAAGCGTCATTATTATTGAAAATAGGGCATGTTAATTATAAATCAATGAAAAAAGTAATCATATTATCAATACTTCTTAGCACTTTAGGCTTACAGGCAAAAGCACAGTTTTCTGTTCAGCAAAATATTGATTATTGTGCTAAACAAGCAAGTAAAACCATCAGTACTTTGCCAACGGATGGACAATTGAATATTCCAAGAAGTATCAATAAGAATACAAAAGATTGGCGATTGGTTGATTACCAAGATTGGTGTAGCGGCTTTTGGTCGGGTGCTTTATGGTACTTGTATGAAGGAACTAAGAACCCGTTTTTCAAAACTCAAGCCGAGAGATTCGACAAGCAATTATTCCCATTATCCGAACAAAAAGTAGCTTACGACCACGATTTGGGCTTTCAAATTTTTTGTAGTTATGGCAACGGTTACAGACTCACGAAAAATCCCTCTTATAAAAAAGTAATACTCAATACTGCCAATGTGTTGGCAACTTTATACAATCCAAAAGTTGGGACGATACTTTCTTGGCCAAGAGAAGTACAGAAATTTGGTGCGCATAATACTATTATTGATAATATGATTAACCTAGAACTATTGTTCTGGGCATCTAAAAATGGAGGAAATAAAAATCTCTATAAAATTGCCGAAAGACATGCTTTGACGACGATGAAAAATCATTTTAGGGACGATTATACTTCATATCATGTGGTTTTGTATGATACCTTGACGGGAAAAAAAATCAAAGGAATTACTCACCAAGGCTACGCTGACAATACCATGTGGGCAAGAGGGCAATCGTGGGCTATTTACGGTTTTACAATGTGTTATCGTGAAACAAAGAATACTAAATTTTTAGATTTTGCTCAGAAAGTGACTGACGTGTATTTAAAAAACTTACCTGACGAAAGCCTAATTCCTTTTTGGGATTTTAATGTGTCTGATATTCCTAACGCTCCTCGTGATGCTTCTGCGGCTGCTGTTACTGCTTCTGCTTTATTAGAACTTTCTACTTTGGTAAAAGATAAAAAGAAGGCTGCGTTTTATTATTCAAAAGCAAAGAAAATGCTTGAAAGTCTATCAACGACAAACTATCAAAGTGGCACAGTGAATAATGCTTTTTTATTGCATTCGACAGGAAATATGCCAATCGGTGGAGAAATAGATGCTTCAATCATTTATGCCGACTATTATTACATCGAAGCTTTGTTGCGATATAAGAAAATGAATCAAAATAAATAAATACCCTTTATTCTGAATAATGATGAAAAAGATTTTAACGATACTTTTTACCTTGGTTTGTACTAATATTTTGTTGGCTCAAAAAGGCTTAATTGATAGTACAAAAACAACGATTACTTCACCCGATAAAAATATCCTTTGTACTGTTTATCAGAAGATTGATGAAAATGGAAAGAAAGCCATTTTTTATACTATAAACTATAAAAATAAAGCTGTAGTATTAGAATCTGAATTGGATATTCAGTTGGATAATCACCTTTCAGAATTAGCGATGGCTTTGAAAGTTGATAAAACTGAAAAATGGTGTGAAGATTTACAGTTTGTGGGCATAAAAAAGATTCAAAAAGATACTACATGGAAGCCACTTTATGGCGAGCGTTCGTTGATTAGAGATCATTATGAAGCCACCAATATAGCTTTTAAAAAGGCAAGTAATGCCGATTATACACTTGAAATTCAAGTAAGAGTTTACGATGCTGGCGTGGCAATTCGTTATTATTTTCCAGAAAATCCTAAAGGATCTTATTATCAAATCACGGCGGAGAATACTGAATTTACTTTACCTAAAGGAACAACTGCATTTTATACGCAATGGGCACAAGGGAAATATGCCGAATTACCGCTAGAAAATTGGGTAGATGCTGGTGAAAGACCAATGCCTTTGCGGTTAAGTAATGGTTTGTGGGCTTGTTTAGCGGAGGCTCAAATGGTAGATTATGCCAGAGCTAAATTCATCATCAGTAAAACAAAAAAGAATACCATTCAAACAGCATTATACGGTGGGGTAGATGGTATTACGTATTTTGGTACGCCTTGGCGTGTAATTATGGTGGCAGAAACCGAAGGTAAATTGATTGAGAATAACGACATTATCCTGAATTTGAATACGCCTAATAAGATAGCCAATACCGATTGGATAAAGCCGGGTAAAATAATTCGTGAGATGACTCTTACTACCGAAGGTGCTAAAGCAGCGATTGATTTTGCCGTAAAAAGAAATCTACAATATGTGCTTTTCGACTGGAAGTGGTATGGTCCCGCCCTTACTTGGGATACTGATGCTACGCAAGTAAAAGCGAAAATGGATATGGCTGAAATAGTGGCTTATGGCAAAGAACGTGGTGTAGGAATTTGGCTGTATGTAAACTTGCAATCGTTGTATAAACAAGCAGATGAGATTTTTCCATTGTATAAAAAATGGGGAATCAAAGGAGTTAAATTTGGTTTTGTGCAAACTGGTAGCCATCGCTGGACTACTTGGGTAGAGGAGGCTATTAAAAAATGTGCTGATAATCAGTTAATGGTGAACGTTCATGACGACTGGCGTCCGACTGGAGAAATGCGTACTTATCCAAACTTAATGACAGCCGAAGGAGTAAGAGGAAACGAAGAAATGCCAGATGCAACACACAACGTAACATTACCTTTTACAAGATACATTGGCGGTGCAGCAGATTATACGATTTGTTATTTCGATAAGCGTATCAAAACTACTCATGCTCATCAATTAGCAATGGCAGCAGTATATTATAGCCCATTACAAACCTTGTTTTGGTACGACCAACCAAAAGCTAGTAATGATGAACCAGAGTTAGAATTTTGGAATAAAATTCCGACGACTTGGGATGAAACAAGAGTAATTCAAGGAGAAATATCAAAATATATCACCACTGCTAGAAGAAGTGGAAAGGATTGGTTTGTGGGTACATTAACGAGTAACGAAGGAAGAAACTTAAAAATAAAACTAGATTTTTTACCTGAGGGCATTAAATATACCGCCAATATTTATGCCGATGACAGTACTTTAACAAGTACAACAAAAGTCGGTATCCAACGCATTACAGTAGATAGCTCTACCGTATTGGATGCTAAACTTTTACCATCTGGAGGGCAAGCAATTTGGCTTACACCACAAAAATAACATCATGAAACATTAATAGCATTATTATAAAACCTTTCTAAAAAACACTTTTAGGGTTTGTCGTTAAAACAAACCTTAATTGTTTTTCATATGAATTTTTAAACGTATGTACATCGGAGTTGATATCGGAGGCTCGCACATCACAGCAGCACAAGTAAATATTAAAGAGGGGAAAATCATTACTTCATCAATTGTAAGAAGTAAGATAAATCCTCATGCTTCGTCAGAAGAAATCTTAACAGCTTGGGTAAACGCAATTGTCGAAACTAGCAATCAAGCAAAAACCTATTATTTGGGTATAGCCATGCCCGGACCATTTGATTATGAAAATGGAATATGCTTGATGAAGAATGTTAATAAATACGAAAGTTTATATGGCTTAAATATCAGAAATGAGCTTTCTGAACGACTTTCTATACTTACTAAAAACATCAGTTTTAGAAATGACTCTGAAGCATTTTTAGAAGGAGAAATGCTTTTTGGGGCGGGTCAACATTATGAAAAAGCGATTGGAATAACGATGGGAACAGGCTTAGGAACATCAATATACAATGATGGAGATGCCAAAGACATGGCAATGGGAATTAACCATCAATTACTAGAAGGTGTTGCCGAAGACTATATTTCTACCCGTTGGTTTGTAAAACGTTATCATGAATTAACAGGTAAAACCGTTGATGGAGCCAAGCAATTAGTAGAAAATTTTGAAAGCGATGAAGCCTCGCAAGAAGTATTCACAGAGTTTGCCCAAAATGTATGCTTATTTGTTGATGATTTTACTAAAATTTTCAATCCAGAATTAATTATAGTGGGTGGAAATATCGTAGGAGCTTCATCTTTATTTTTTCCAGCAGTAGAAAAAATGTTAGCAAGAAATACACCTAAAATACAGCTTATCAAATCTTCTCTGAACGAACAAGCGGCTTTAATGGGTGCGGTTGGTCTATGGAAAAAACAATTAAAATAAATTTCAATAATGACTCAAAAGATAAAACTAACCGAAAAGCAATACCTCGTTACTTTCGTTTTTGTTACTTCACTTTTTATGCTTTGGGGCATTGCCCATTCAATGAGTGATGTATTGAATAAGCATTTTCAGAATGTATTGAATGTTTCTAAATCTCAATCTGGATTAATTCAGCTTTCTGTTTTTGGCGCTTATGCTGTGATGAGTATTCCAGCGGGAATATTCATGAAAAAGTTTGGTTACAAAAATGGAGTACTCTTTGGTTTATCGCTTTTTGCGATTGGTACTTTTTTGTTTGTTCCTGCTGCCAATGCTACGTCGTTTACCATGTTTCGTCTAGCACTATTTATTTTGGGTTGTGGTATGGCAACGCTCGAAACCGTTGCTCATCCTTTTGTGGCATCCTTAGGAAATCAGCAAACTAGCGATCAACGAATTAACTTTTCGCAGTCGTTTAATGCTGTTGGTACCATTATTGGTCCAGCTATTGGTTCTTATTTTTTATTGAGTGGAAATGCTGAACATTCCAACGATTTAGATTCCGTTAAAACCCTTTATACAGCCATTGGTTCTGTAATCGCTTGTATTGCTATCGCTTTCTCTTTTGTAAAAGTTCCTGCCTTTACTGATGCTCACGAGATACTTGAAGACGATGTTAAAAATCCATCATTTAATACTTCTGAAAAAACTTTATGGCAGAATCGTCATTTTGTATGGGCAGTAATTGCACAATTTTTTAATGTAGGAGCTCAAGCTGGTACTTGGTCTTACTTTATTAATTATGGTCATGAAGTAATGGGCTTTACCGATGCAACTGCTGGTAATTATATGATTATCTTCATGGCAATGATGGCATTGGGTCGTTTTGTGGGTACTTATTTAATGAAATTTATTCAGCCAAATATTTTGTTATCATTCTTCTCATTAGGCAGTATTATTTCGTGTTTAATTGTGGCTCAAGCTTGGGGCTGGACTTCATACATTGCTCTGATGTTTATTAATTTCTTTTTCAGCATCATATTCCCAACCATTTTTAGTTTAGGACTTAAAAGTTTAGGAAAACATACACAACAAGCATCTTCATTTATTTCAATGGGAGTTGTTGGTGGGGCTTTCTTCCCGTTATTAATGGGTTTAGTCGCTAACCAAAATGTGGCTCATGCTTATTATTTGCCGATTTTATGTTATGTCATTATCTTTTTATTTGCCTTTAAAATGTATAAAGTGAAGTAGCGTTTGTGGTGAGTGATTTCATATTTCTGCAAAAAGATGAAAATGATACAACAATGATTAAAGAAGTAAGAGAAGCCTTTCAAGCTGAAACAGGGCATTTTGCCTCCAAGCCCAAATGGCTTTTTATTACCAGAGAAAAAACATCAAAACAATTATTAAGAGCATAAAACCAATGAAAGTAAAACAGCTATTCGTCCTTATTACTTTTTTTTGTTATTTTTCAATAACAACTTTTGCCCAAAAACATCAGAATCTGTATTTCACAAAAGACAGAGTTGATTTACTAAAGCAAAGGATAGCCAAAGAGGAGGAGTTTAAGAATAATTGGAATGATGTACTTTCAGAGGCAAATGTATTGTTGACAAAAAAGGATTACGGTAAAATTGATTACTTATCGTTAGCCTATTTGGTAACAGGTGAAAAAAAATATGCAGATAAAACAAAATCCCTTCTATTGGATTTGTGTACTCGTACTACGTGGTCGAACCCAGAAATGCTAAAACGCCAACCTGCTTGGTCTTCAGATTTAAAGACGGCTGAAAACTGTTGGAATGTAGCGATGGGTTTAGAAGGTATTTATAACGAACTAACCAAAGACGAACGAAAGACAATCGTTGATGGTGTAATGCGAATGGGCATTCGCCCTGCCGTCAACGAATGGCTTTTGCCCGAAAACCGTATTCATAGTTTAAACTCTATGGGGCATAACTGGTGGACTGCCTGCGTGTATATGGCAGGAGTAGCTTCATTAGCTGTTAAAGACGATGCCCCAGAAGTAAATGCTTGGATTGAGGAAATGAATCAAGCATCAAAAGAATGGTTTAGTTTTTCAGGTGACCAATTACAGTCAAAACCAAAAACGTGGGATGCCAAAGGCGGAATGTACGAAAGTGTAAATTATGCTGCTTTCGGAGTGTCTGAATACTTGTTTTTTCGTTTAGCTCACCAGAATGTACTTCCCAAAGTAAAACAACCCGAAATTTCACTATTGAAAAACATTCCTAATTTCTTTATGCACGTTGCTTATCCACGTGAAGGAATGTTGTATTCATTAAACTTTGGAGATAGCCATAAAAATATAGTAGGCGAACGCCCTGTGAAATTACTTTGGGCATTGGGTTATCAAAATCCAAATGCTTTATGGTATTTGAATCAAATAGAAAATTTCCAACATCGAGAAGGCTTGTTTAAAAATGCGCCTTTGGGAATAATGTATCATCCAGAGATGAGTAAAGCTCCTGCTTTACCAAATTTACCTACGTCCGAAATTTTTGAAGATATGGACTGGACTACCATGCGGGCTTCTTGGGAGAAAAATGCTACGATGTTAGGCATAAAGTCGGGGCATACTTGGAATCACTCGCACGCAGATGCTAATTCATTTATACTTTTTCATAAAGGAGAAGCTGTGATTAAAGATGCTGGAAATAGTAGTTATGGCACAAAGGAATATCCAGAGTATTTTTTTCAAAGCCCTGCTCATAATGTACTTACTTTCAATGGAAAATATCAACCGAAAGAACAACAATACGGCGGTTCGCCATTACGTGGTGAGATGAGCGAATTGCTTGATGCAGGAGATATTAAGTATGTAATGGCGAATGGTACAGGCCCAACATCAAGTGTTTATGCTAGAAATTTTCGTCATTTTTTGTGGCTAGGCAAAGTAATTCTAGTGATTGATGATGTGAAAGCTTATGAAGCTGGTAAATTTGAATGGCTTTTGCATCCAGAAGGAGAATCTAAAAAAGAGCGTGGCGACATCAGTATCATCAACAAAAATGCTTCTGTATTAGTACGTCCATTATTTCCAGAAACATTAGTTGAAACAGGATTTAATCATGATTTTCCAGAGAAAATGATTCTGTCTGAAATACTTGCTCCGAAAGAAGATAATGTAAAAGAACAAGAGAAATATTATAGTATTGCTTCGCCAGAACCAATGCGGCAAACAAAATTTATTACGGCTATCATTTTAAAAGATTCGGTAAACGATAAAAATATTCCAGAAATAGAGCGTTTGAAAGGAGATGAGATGATTGGAGTACGTATCAAACAAAATGGAAAAATAACCGATGTATATTTGAATCTACAAGCTGACGGACGATTGATGCACTTAAATAGTATCAAAACCTTTAATGGATTTACAACAGACGCTTATTTGACAAGTATTACTTATCCAGAAAATAAGCCTAATGAAATAAGTGATTACTTTATTGGTTACGGAAGCTTTTTACGGAAAGAAAACAAAACGCTTTACAGCTCTCTTTCTAAATTATTTTTTATAGCAAAAAAACAAGATAAAACGTTTAATATAAACGTTAGTGGTCAGCCAATTATTAATGCTACTTTTAGTCTTGATAAAAAGCCAGAAACTGTGATTGTTAATAAGCAAGTAAGTACGATTGATTATACAAATGGTCAATTGAAAATTAGGCTAGAAAAATAAAAACAAAGTCATGAATATTGAGAAAATTCGAGAAATCTGTTTGTCTTTTCAACATACTTCAGAAGGTATAAAATACGGAGACCAACTCTGTTTCATGGTGATGGGTAAAGTTTTTTGTTCATCAAATACCAAGAATTTAGATAAAGTAAACTTCAAAGTAGCAGATGATTTATTTGAGGAATTTTGTGATAGAGAAGGTGTTGTTCCAGCGCCTTACGGCGGAGCAAAATTCAAATGGGTACAAGTATTGAGTTTCGATATATTGACGGATAAAGAATGGAACGATTTCCTCAAAAAATCTTATGAATTAGTAAAAGCAAAATTGCCTAAAAAGGCTTTTTTGAAAACAGAAGAATAAGTTTTGCTATCGAAAATTAGCTATTATTTTGATTAAAATACTGCAAAATCAAGCTATTTTTTTCACTTTTGTTAATCGAAAATTTATTTAAACAATTTAGCAAAATGAGAATCCTACGAAATACATTATTAACCTTTTTACTCTTTTTTAACCTAATTTGTTCTGCTGCTGTTGTGGACACTGTTGTTACTTACAGTGCGGCCATGCAAAAAAATATCAAGGCTGTCGTAATTGTGCCAGATAATTATAAAAGCCACAAAGCTTTACCAGTTGTCTATCTTTTGCATGGTTATAGCGATAATTATGCTGGTTGGTTAACTAAAGCCAAAGGTTTTGAAAAAGCAGTTGACCAGTACAATATGATTATTGTTTGTCCAGACGGTGGTTTTTCAAGCTGGTATTGGGATAGTCCCATTGACCCAAGTTATCAATATGAAACCTACGTATCAACCGAATTGGTAAAATGGGTAGATGATAATTACAAAACCATCAAAGACCGCAAAGGAAGAGGAATCACAGGTTTAAGTATGGGTGGACATGGTGCCTTGTATCTTGCTCTGAAACATCAAGATGTATTTGGTACGGCTGGAAGTATGAGCGGAGGCGTGGATATTCGCCCTTTCCCAAATAATTGGGATATGACAAAACGCCTTGGGAAATATTCGGAACAACCTGAGCGTTGGGAAAAGAATACCGTAATTAACTTACTTCATTTACTTACGCCCAATTCACTGGCTTTGATTATTGATTGTGGCACTGAAGATTTTTTCTATAAAGTAAATGAAAACCTTCATGAACAATTATTATACAGAAATATTCCTCACGATTATCTCACCAGACCGGGTGGTCATAACTGGCCATATTGGTATAATGCTATTCAATATCAATTGTTATTCATGAATAATTACTTCGCAAAATCGAAATAATTTTAATATCAATATTTTAATATGAAACATTTGTCATCATGCAAAGTAAAAACGCTGCTAAGCTTTGGTCTTTTGAGTTTATCAACAATGTGTTATGCACAAAAAAGCGGTGTTGTTACTTTCAAGAATGAATTATCAAGAGAGAAAAAAGATGAATTGATTGTCTTGAAAAGAGCTTTCTTAGAAAAAAAGCTTGGTAAAATTCCAACATCAAAATATGTAGTTTTTACTTCTGAAACCAAGCAACCAATTCTTGCTCAGTACGACGATATGAATGCTGATGGTAAATGGGATGAAATTGTATTATTACAATCTTTTTCAGCAAAACAAACTAAAGTGTTTAAGATTTCAGTAGCTGATATACCAGCGGCAATCAAGGCGGTTGTGAGAGCAAATGTGCGTCATCGTAGAAAAAATGCGGATGATACTTTCGGTGATATTTTAGAGAAAGATATTGTAAAAGGAACACAGCCAGTTACCGATTTTTCAAAACAACCTTTACCTCCATTTTTAACTGAAGGTCCCGCTTGGGAGAATGATAAAGTTGGTTTTAGGGTTTACTTTGATACTCGTAATGCCAAAGATATTTGGGGTAAAACTACTACTCAGATGGTTTTGGATGAAGTAGGAGTAAATCCTGCTGTCAATTACCATAACCAAGCAGATTGGGGAATGGATGTACTAAAAGTTGGGAAATCGTTAGGAGCTGGAGCTTTGGCTTTGACCTTCAAAAATGCTTCTGGAAAAGATACTTTGGTAAGATTAGGAGATAACAATTTTGAAGAGGTACAGTATGAAAAAGTTGCGAATGGACCAATTAGGGCTGTTTTTAGACTGAAATATAAAAATTGGAAGATTGCTAAAAACTTAGCACCAATACAAATTGAAGATGAAATAAGTATTTGGGGCGGACAGTATTTTTATGAAAGTAAAGTGTCGTTGAAAAATGCACCGAAAGGTGCAATTTTAACGACTGGAATTGTGAATTTACATAGCAAAAAATCTTATGAACTTGCTTCCAATAAAATGCTTGGGCTTTATACGTTTGACCAGCAAAGTGAGAATCATGATAATTTAGGTATGGCGATTTTAGTACCTAAAAGTAACTTAGTGTCGTTCGGACAAACGCCCAATGAAGGAGCTGCTATTTTAAATACTTATACTGTCAATTTGAAATTGATAAATGGAAAGACTTCTTTTAGATTTTATGCAGGATGGGAAAAAAGTGAAGATTTTTTTAAAACAAAAGAAGGTTTTGAGACATTTCTAAAGCAGGAAATGGAGTAAATGATAGTATTTGAATTGTTTCACACATAAAAAATTAGCTTTAATACCAATGGCATTAAAGCTAATTTTTTAATAGGTGTACAAGCCAAGCTCAATTGAAAATGATGAATGACTAGTTAATATCTTGTTACATAATAAAAAGATTATGTATGTCTTGAATATTTTATAGCGTGTAAAGGTTATTTAATTGTTTCAATGAAAGGTGTTAAAAGAGTTAAGATGTATGAGTAGAAACTAATTCTTAACAAATTTGTAAACAAATGAAATGTGTAGATTACTTAATCGACAAACCATGTTTATTTTTCGACGAAATAGTTTTAGAATTCTACATTAATCCCAACCTTAAAATAATAACATAAGTATCCTTTTTGTCATGAATTTCAAGAGAATGGTTATTTGAGTATAACGTAGCCAATCGTTTTTTTACATTAGCTAAGCCAATACCCCCGAAGGTTTTTCTTTGATTATTGTTAGTTAAGTTTGATTTGCTATTTTCTACTTCAAAGTATAGCTTATTATCTTCAACTTTAAGAAGTATTTTGATAAAGCTGTTTGAGTACAAATCTCCAATGCAGTGTTTGAAGGCATTTTCCACAAAAGTAATAAGAATCATTGGCGGAATATTTCCATGAATATTGCCATCTATTTCAAAGTTTACTTGCAGTCTTTTCGTATTTCTCATTTTTTCTAACTCAATAAAGTTGGATAAGAAACTCACTTCCTTTTCTAAGCTGATAGTTGGTTGATTAGACTCATAGAGTACATAATCTAACAAACTAGACAAGGATAGAATGGCATCACTATTCCGTTTGTCATCAGTAACAGAAAGACTGTAAATATTATTAAGTGTATTGGTTAAAAAGTGAGGGTTGATTTGAGACCTTAAATAGTCAATTTCAACTTGCTTTTTTTCAGAAATGCTTTTAACTAGAGAGCGAGTTAGTTTGATAAAGAATGCAGGCAATGCAGTTAGAAAGATTTCTAGAATACCTATGAAAACGTAAGCAGATTTTAAAAAATATGAGTAATTAGTATAAACTTTTTTCAAATATCTAAAGTCTACTTTATTACTATCTACTAGGTTATAATCAAAAATCAATTGAATTCTAATGAAAAAAATAGCAAAAAAACATAAGATTAAGAAAATTATAAGTAGAATAGTTGTAACAAATTTATGCTCGTAATAATTTGTCCATAGTGGAATGATTATATAAATTATTGTGTAGAAATATATTATATCAAGAGAAACTAAATAGGATATAGAAATGAAATTATAACCTATACTGGTTAAAGGAATCATAAAGCTCTTCCATAAAGCGACAAACATCATTAACCAAAAAGTACAATGCAGTAAAACTCTTTTTTTAGCTGATACACCTTCAAGAGGATATATTTTTAAAAATAACTCAGCAACTTTTTCCATGTAAATTGATAGATTTAATCTTGCTTATTCATCATTGGGACTTGTATAACCTTTACGTTAATGCTAATTTTAGTTTAGCTATGAATAGATGCTCTTGATTTTCTATATGAAGAGAATGTGTATTAGGAAAAAGATTTGTCAATCGTTTTTTTACATTAGCTAAGCCAATACCACCAAATGTTTTTCTTTGATTATTGGTAGTTAAATTTGATTTGCTGTTTTCTACTTCAAAGTATAGCCTATCATTTTCAACTTTAAGAAGTATTTTGATAAAGCAGTTTGAGTACAAGTCTCCAATACTGTGTTTGAAAGCATTTTCCACAAAAGTAATAAGAATCATTGGCGGAATATTTCCATGAATATCACCTTCTATTTCAAAGTTTACTTGTAGTCTTTTAGTATTCCTCATTTTTTCTAATTCAATAAAATTAGACAGGAAATTCACTTCCTTTTCTAAACTGATAGTTGGTTGATTAGATTCATAAAGTACATAATCTAACAAACTAGATAATGATAAAATGGCATCACTATTCCGTTTATCATCCGTTACAGAAAGACTATAAATATTATTGAGCGTATTGGTTAAAAAGTGAGGATTAATTTGAGACCTTAAATAATCAATTTCTATTTGTTTTTTTTCTGAGATATTTTTAACTAGAGAACGAATTAGTTTGATAAAAAAGGCAGGCAGGGCGGTAAGAAATATTTCTATAATACCTGAAAAAATGTAGCCAGATTCGAAAAAATACCTATAGTTATTATAAAATTTTTTTAAAAAACTGGTATCAATTTTGCCACCTTCAAGTAAATTATAATCAAAAGTAAATTGAACTCTAATGTAAAAAATAACAAATAAGCTTAATATTAAAGTAATTATACATAAAATTGTGGCAAGATATTTATGTATATAATGAATCGTCCACCATGGAATGGTTACATAAGTTATTGTGTAGAAAAATATTACATCAAGAATTACGAAGTAAGAAGTTGTAATGAAATTGTAACTTGTTCCAGCTAAAGGGACTCCTAGTATTTGCCATAAACCCACAAACATCATTGACCAAAAAACACAATGCAATAAAACTCTTCTCTTAACAGATACCCCTTCAATAGGATATATTTTTAAAAATAACTCAGCAATTTTTTCCATGTTAATTAATAGGCTTAATCTTACTCATTAGTGTTTCTTTATAATTTTGACCCATCGGAATCATTACATTGTTTTTGAGTTCTATCAAACTGTTACTTCCATCAATGGCAGATATTTTGTCGATAGCGATGATATAAGATTTGTGTACTCTCATAAAACTTTGGGGAGGAAGAATTTCCACCATCTTTTTCATGGTAATGTGTGTGACAATTGGGCGGTCTGCATCAGTAATGATTTTGATATAATCTCTTAACCCTTCAACATAAATAATTTCATTGAAATTTACTTTTATCATCTTACTACCTTCTTTTACATACACCATAGTTTCTGAAGAAGTATGGCTTTCTTCATTGTTTGAAGAATAGTACAACCGTTGAACTTTTTCTACAGATTTTTTAAATCTATCGAATGAGATTGGCTTTTTGAGATAATCAATTACATCTAAATCATAGCTTTCTAAAGCATAATCTGCATGGGCTGTCATGATGATTACGTGTGGACTTGGTGAGAGCATCCTGATGAAATCTAGCCCAGATAAATGAGGCATTGAAATATCAGTAATGATTAAATCAACAGCTTGATGAGTTAAAAAATTGGAGGCTTCAATGGCGTTATCAAACACTTGAAGTAATTCTATCGACAAAATTCGTGATAAATAATTTCTAATGAGGTTTTGGGCAGGTTCTTCATCTTCAAGAACAATGCAACGGAGGGTTTTCATACGTTTAGGTTCAAGTAGATTAATTAAGGTAAGGGCTTATGTTAAAGATTTCTAGTCATGATTTATCGTCAATAATCATGACTAGAAAAGATAATGCGAAAAGTGTTTTGTTAAGCAATCTCTTCAAAACCACAATATGGAACGAGTACTTTTGGAATTTTGATACCTGTTTCAGTTTGATTGTTCTCAAGAATGGCTGCTAAAATACGTGGCAAAGCCAAAGCAGAGCCATTCAGCGTATGTAATAACTGAGATTTACCTTCGGTTTTCATTCTTAATTTTAAACGATTGGCTTGATAAGTCTCAAAATTTGAAACAGAACTTACTTCCAACCAACGACCTTGAGCGGCTGACCAAACTTCCATGTCATAAGTAAGGGCAGAAGTGAAACTCATATCACCGCCACACAAGCGTAATACTCTGTAAGGCAATTCTAATTTTTGAAGAATACTTTGTACGTGTAATGACATTTCCTCTAAAGCTGCGTAAGAATTCTCAGGCTTTTCGATACGGACAATCTCAATTTTATCGAACTGATGTAAACGATTCAAACCACGTACATGAGCTCCCCAAGAACCAGCTTCACGGCGGAAACAAGGCGTATAACCAGCATTTTTAATTGGTAAATCAGTTTCCTGTAAAATTACATCACGATACATGTTCGTGATGGGTACTTCTGCCGTTGGAATCAAAAATAAATCATCTTCGGTAGCGTGGTACATTTGTCCATCTTTATCAGGCAATTGTCCCGTTCCAAAACCAGATTCTTTATTGATTAAAATAGGAGGTTGAATTTCGGTATAACCTGCATTAATAGCTTCGTCTAAGAAAAAGTTAATCAAAGCACGTTGGATTCTTGCCCCTTTTCCTTTATAAACAGGAAATCCAGCCCCCGTAATTTTATTGCCTAATTCAAAATCTATGATGTCATATTTTTTTATTAAATCCCAATGCGGTTGAGCGTTTTCGGGTAAAGTAGGAATCACGCCATTCTCTAAAACAACCTCATTTTCCTCTGGTGTTTTTCCTGCTGGGACACTGCTATGAGGCAAGTTTGGTAATGTGACTAATACTTCATAAAGTTCAGTTTCTATATTTCTCAATACTTCTTCTAATTCTTTAGAACGAGTTTTCAAAGTACTCGTTTCGGCTTTAGCCACTTCGGCTTCTTCTTTTTTACCAGCTTTCATCAAACCACCAATCTCTTTGGCTAAGGCATTCGATTTGGCTAAAGTAGTATCTAACTCAACTTGTGTTTCACGACGTTTCTCGTCCAATGCTAATACTTTCTCAACGATTTCTTCTGCATCTTTGAAGTATTTGCGTTGTAAGCCTTCAATAGTAGTGGCTTTGTTTTCTTTAATTTGTTGTATTTGTAACATATTTTTTAGTCAAGTACTTTCTGAATATTTTTTAAATCTTCTGAATTGATGTGATTAATCTTGAGGGAAAAGTTTTATTCTTTTTGTTCCCACAAATATAAAAAAAATAGCCGTGCTGGAAACAGGTTTCACAACACGGCTATCAAGCGATGTTGTTATGATTAAGGAGCGGAGAAAATATCTTTCATCGCATCTTCATACAAAAAGCAACGTTCGTTCAAAGCATTCAAAGCCGCAGCTTTGTTTTTGCCATGAATCAATAAAGTAATATTATGCTCGGAAGCACCATAGCAAATCATTCTGATTGGAATGTTTTTCATAGCTTCTAATACTTTTAAGGCAATACCTTCTTTGTCGGCAGAGAAATTTCCAACGATACAAACGATAGTCTGGTCTTTATCGCATTCTTCTAAATCAGCAAATTGACGTAATTCTGCCATGATTTCTTCTAAATGTTCGTCGTTATCAATGGTTACAGAAACGGATACTTCCGATGTTGTAATCATATCTACTGGCGTTTTGTATTTTTCAAATACTTCAAATACTCTACGCAAGAAACCGTAAGCATTCAACATTCTGGTTGAGTGAATGTAGATTGCTGTCAAATTATCTTTGGCTGCAATAGCTTTAATTTCACGGTCAGATGTTTTGTCGGCAATTAAAGTACCATAAGCGGCTGGTTCCATGGTGTTTTTCAAACGTACAGGAACGCCTTTCATTTTGGCAGGAGTAATAGTACTTGGATGTAAAATTTTTGCACCGAAATATGCTAATTCTGCTGCTTCTTCAAAAGTCAACTCACGGATTGGGAACGTTTTCTTCACAATACGTGGGTCGTTGTTGTGCATTCCGTCGATGTCTGTCCAGATTTGTACTTCTTCAGCAACGATTGCACCGCCAATCAATGACGCTGTATAATCAGAACCACCACGTTTTAAGTTATCTACTTCGCCACGAGGGTTTCTACAAATAAATCCTTGTGTAATAAAGATTTGTTTATCTGTTAACTGTCCAAGAATTGATCCTAATTTCTCCTCTGTAAATTTCAAAACTGGCTCATTGTCTGCATCTATCAACATAAAGTCTAAAGCAGGCAATAATGCAGCACTAACACCTTCTTCACGCAAGTAAGCTTCAAACATTTGCGTAGAAAGTAATTCTCCTTCTGCTACAATTTCCTTTTCTTGTTTTACTGAAAATAGTTTGATATTTACTAAAGAACGAATGAAAGAAAACTCCTTTTCAATAATTGCTTTTCCTTCTGCGTAGCCAGCTTCTGTACTATAAAGCTCCTTGATAAAAGATTCGTAGTGAGCATACAACTCATTGATTTTCTGAGTTGCTTCTGCATCATTATTAGCTTTTAGGGATTCTCCAATAGAAATCAAAGCGTTTGTAGTACCCGAAAGGGCAGACAAAACGACAATTTTACGATTACCATCTTCAGTAATCAAATTTTTAATTGAGTGCATTCGCTCGGGCTTCCCAACGGAAGTTCCCCCAAATTTCCATACTTGCATTGTATTGTTAATTAATGATTATCAATGATTTGTATTTGAGATTGATAGTATTTAAATTTTTCGTCGGCTGAAATTAATGTGATTCCTTCTTGAAAAACTGTTGCTATGAGTAATCTATCAAAAGGGTCTCTATGGTCAGCTACCAGTTCAATAGTATTATAAGTATTAATATGTTCGTTCTTAATTGGTAAAATTTTAAAATCTACCAACTCAATTTTTTCTACAAGTTCATTGATTGAAATATCGAAATTGGGTAGTTTATTCAAACGTTGTTTAATGGCAATTTCAAAAAGACTTACTTGTGAGACAAATATTTGATTGTCAGTATCTTTAAGAAGCATCACTATTTTTTCAGAAAGTTTAGGATTCTCTAAAATTGCCCAAATAAAAATATGCGTATCAATTAGATATGTTTTCATAGTAATTAATACATATATTCTTTTAAATCATCCAAAGGCTCATCAAAATCATCAGGGATTGATAGCTTTCCCTTCAAAATACCAAGTTTTCTTTCTTTCTTTTTTGTAGGTAATGGCGTTTCGTCTACCAAAACAATCACTCTAACAGATTGATTTGCTTTGAGCTGTGAACGAAGATTACTCGGAATATCAATATGATGATTATCCGTAAGAATGGTCGGAAATTCGATGGCTTGTAGCATAACGTTATTGTTAAAATGTGCTAAATTCCTCTGACAATTTAATATTCCTTTATCTTTTCCTTCTCTTCTCTAAAACCCCAACATTTTCACCGCTGTAATAGCCGCTTCGTCACCTTTATTTCCGTGGATTCCTCCTGCACGGTCGAGGGCTTGTTGTTCTGTATTTGGAGTAAGTACACCAAAGATAACAGGTTTGTCGTATTTTAAACTAACTGTGGTAAGTCCTTGAGCTACAGCATTATTGATATAATCATTATGCTTTGTTTCTCCTTGAATTACGCAACCGATACAAATTACTGCATCAATGTCTGATTTTTGAGCCATCTTTTGTGCGGCAAATGTCAATTCATAACTACCCGGAACGTTTACTCGGATAATATTTTCTTCTTTTGCTCCGTAGGCTAAAAGTGTTTTGTGCGCTCCTGCCGCTAGTGCATTTGTTACTTCTTCGTTCCACTCTGCTACTACCATTGCAAATTTCTTGTTGCTTACATCTGGTAAATTTTCAGTGGAGAAAATACTTAAATTTTTATGTGCTGAAGACATGATTTATACGGGCTTTAGGCTATAAGCTTTAGCTTATGGACAAATTGTACAAAAAAAGGGATAAGAACTTTATGCTCTTATCCCTTCTGTATCAATATATTGATTGATTTTCTTATTCAGAGACAGAGCCTTCTAACACCGCTTTATATTTCTTAGCGTTGATGGATTCAGATGACTCTGCATATTTTTCTACGATTTCTGTATAAACAGCCAACGCTTCTTTTTCTTCTTTGTTTGCTTCGTAAGCAGCAGCCAACTTCATTAAATAAGTAGGCGTAAAGAATTTATTAGCTTTGTATTCAGCTGCTTTTTTGTAATAATCAATAGCATCGCTGTATGCTTTTTTCTCTGTATAAGCATCTCCGATTAAAGAATAAGCACGAGCTTGAACCAATAAATCTGAACTACTGAAAGATTTTAATTGCTCAATTGCTGCATCGTATTTACCTTCTTTCAAGTTAGCAACACCTGCATAAAAGCTTGCTAAGTTTCCAGCATTTCCACCGAAATCTTCTGCTACTTTCGTTAATTCTTTAGCGGCTACTTTATTTGAATCTGCTTCAAATTGATAAACTGCATTGAATAATTTTGCTTGGCCTTCCTCATCTTGAGTAGTTTCATAATATTTATAGCCAAAGTAACCTAATACTACTACGACTAATACACCAGCAACACCTGCAAATAATCCTTTATTGCTATCTACAACGTGTTGTACTTTATCAAGATCGTTTCCTAACTCAGTTTTCAATCCTTCTGCACTTTCCAAAAACTCGAGGGGTGTTTTTTCGTCTTTCTTTGTCATTGTTGGTTTTTATCTTTATTTGTTGTTGGTTATTTGTCTTTGTATAATGGATTGATAATGAGTTTACAAAGCAAATAACTAATCATTTTTTACTAGCTTCAAAATCGGATTGCAAAATTAGGAAATCTCTTGGAACTTTAAAGGTTTTTGTTTAATCTTTTCAAGGCTAATTTCAAAACTAACTAAAATAATGGGAATTAATGAATTATTTGCCTAAGTTTTTCACGAAAACGCTATCATTCCATTGAGTTGTGGTGTTGAAAACTATTTTTGTCGAAGCCAATTTTCTGGGTTTTGTTTGTCGAATGTTTTCCAAACTTGAAAATTTAATTCAGAAGTTCCGTCTGTATCCGAAGCTACTTCTCCAACTTTTTGTCCAGCTTGTACTCTTTGTCCGTTTCTTACCGAAACATTTGAAAGTTTACTGTAAATGGTAAAATAGTCGCCATGCTGAATAGCAACTACCATATAAGTACCAGGAATTGAAACCACTGATTGCACTACACCATCATAAACTACTCTTACATCATTTCCTGCACTTGTCTGAATATCAATACCATTATTGTTGGTTTTTACTCCTTTTAAAACTGGATGATTATGCACACCAAAACGACTAGCAATAAAACCAGAATTAACTGGCCAAGGCATTCTGCCACGCAAGGCTGAAAAGGAACTTGCCAATCTTGTTTCTTCAACATTCATGGCAATGGCTTGTCTGTTTGAAGTAACTTTTTTGTTATTTTGACTACGCTTATTTGCCAATAATTCACGCTCTTGCGAACGTTTAATTTCACGTTCTACAATTTTGGCTATCATTGCTTCCAAACGTTCTACTACTTTTTTATTGGCTTCTAGTTGGGCTCTTAATTTTTTCTCTTTCTGGCTTAATTCTGTTACAACTTCTGTTTGTTTGCCTTTCAATACTTGTAGGTTTTGTGTTTCTGTGATTTTTTCACGCAAAACAGCATCTTGCTCTTGTTTTTTTTGTAAAATCTTTACTTGTTCTGTCAATAATTCAGAGCGTACTTGTTGAATTAAAAGTGCTTGTTTTTCACGAGCGGAAGAGTATTGTTGAAGATATTTATAACGACGAATTAATTGATTAAAATTACTTGAAGAAAATAAAAAACTAAGCTTATTTACTTTATTACTGGTTTTTGCGGCGGTAAAAACCATTTTGGCATATTCTGCTTTCAGCTTTTCAAGGTTGCCAGAAAGTTCTCCTGTTGCTTTTTTTAGCTCTTCGGCTTCGTTTTGAAGTAATTGTTGATTCTCAGAAATAATGTCAATTTGTTTGGCTTGCTTATCAATTCTTTCGCCTAATGCGTTGAGTTTGCCTACGCTTGCTTCTTTTTTTTGTTCAGTCTTTTCAATGATTTTATTGATTTCCTGAATTTTTTGCAAGTTCTCTCGCTTTGCCGCTTCTAATTTTTTCTTTTTATCCTGAGCAGTCGATAAGTTCGGAACGAAATACAACAAAACAAGAAGCAGTCCTGAAACGAATTTCAGGGCTGCTTGATGTTGCTTGATATGTAAATTCAACTTTTTGATAAAAGATTAATTTTTATTTAATAGTTTTTCAGGTACTCTGAAAGGAAATTCCAACGGAGTATCTAATAATTCAACCTTGGTATGTTTAATGTTTACAAGGGTTTGATACATTTTTTGATCTTCTTTCGATTGATAATCTAAAGTAATTAAACTTGACTGTGGAAACAAAAATTGATTTAAGGTTGTGAAGTCATCAAAGTCTAAAGTTAATTTATTACTTGTATCTTCCTGAGTAAGTAGGATTTTTTTTAGCTTTTTATTTTCACCAATGTAATTATCAATCAATACTTTGTTTTCTTGTTGTTTCAATAAGTAGTACTCATTGCTACGAGTTACTCTTGATTTATTCTTTTTGAAAGGTCGATTTCCCACCACCAAAGCTTGAAGAATATCATAATTTACATTGAAATTGAATTTTTCTGCAAAGCTCGAATAGGAATATTCCTTGTATTCGCCATGATATTTATCGTACAGTTTTACCAAACTATCGTTGAAAAGTGCCGTAGCTACAGTAATGCCAAATGCCGAAACATTCATCCAAATTAAACTGTCTTTACGCATTCTGATATCAACAGTAAAACTTTGATTATCTTTTGCCGATTTGTACGAAACCTTTGCTTTTGCCTTTAAATACTTGAAGTCAATTTCATCAACTTTTACTTTCTCTTCGTCTGTCGTTTCTGTAGCTACAACTTCTGGCGTAATTACAGGTTGTGTAACGAGCGAATCATTGGCAGGTTTAGATTCTGCTAATTTTAGCGAATCTATGATTTGAGTATCGGAAGTTTTACTGATATGCTGACGTTTACAAGAAGCAATAAAAAATGTAAACGCTAAAAGAATTAATGAGTAATGTTTCATATTTTAAGATTATGTAATTAATAGCTTGATGATTAAAATCTTTATTCTATTAATTTCATTTCTGCAATTTTTTTATCGATTAAAGTACTGGTTGAACCAATGGTTTTTGCTTTTTTCCATTGTTCTACCGCTTTTTCTTTTTCGCCTAATTGAAAAAGGACATCTCCATAATGTTCTATAATCGTGCCACTATTACTTTTATTTTGAACTATGGCTCTTTCTAAATAAATACGAGCTTTGTTGTAATCTTTCATTACATAAAGTACCCAGGCATAAGTATCCAGATAAGTACCATTTTCGGGATGTTTTTCCACAAGTCTAGCACCCATTTCTGCTGCTAATTCCATTTTTTCTTTTCTCAAGGATAGAAAATAAGTATAATTATTCAACACGTGGTCATTATTTGGGTCAACTTTTAGAGCAGCTTCGTAGGCTTCATCAGATTTTTGATACTTACTTAAACTATTATAAGTATCGCCCAAAAGTGCGTTGATGTGTTGAACCAACTCTGAACCTTCAGGCGTGAGCCGTCTAGCTTCTTCTAATGATTCTGCGGCTTTGTTATGGTTTCTTTTTTGATAATATGCCGAGCCATTCAAATACCAAAATGCGGCTTGGTTCGGAAATACTTCAATCGCTTCTTCGCTGTGAACGATGGCACTGTCGATTTGTCTTAATTTAAAATCAATATTGATGATGTTTCCCCACACTTCGTTGATAGATTTATCTAATCTTGCCGCTTTCACATATTCATCTCTTGCTGATTTTTCATCACCTTTTTGGAAAAGTAAATCGCCATAAATCGCATGGGATTTTGGATCTTGGGGATTGGTCTTCACCAAGATTTTTACTAAATTGAACGCAGTTTCTTTTGATTTTTCATCTTTCGCCGTGTTCATATAACCAATCAAAATACGAGCTTTCGTCGTAACATCAAGGCTAGCATCTGCAAAAGCTAATGCTAATTCACGATTACATTTTTCAATTTCCCCTTTTTCCTGATACAATTGTGCCAGCATAATATGTGCCTGTGCATTTTCAGGATTCATTGTTAATATTTTCTCAAGATATGGAATTGCTTGGTCGTTGCGTTTGTTCGACATCAACAATTCTGCTTGGTCGATGTTATAATCAATTTCTTCGGGGTCTGAAGCAATGAGTTTTTCACCTTCTTTGATGGCTTCTTCTACCTTGCCCATTTTTACCAAAACCATTTGTTTTTGGCGAGTAATTTCTTCGTTGATACCAATGATTTTCTCTGCACGATTATACGATTTTATCGCTTCGTCTAAACGACTGTCAAAAATATAAACAGCAGCTTGTGCTACATAAAATTCAGATTTTGAAGGATTCAACGCAATTAAACTTTGGTAAATTTTGGCTGCATCACTATACTTTTGTTTTCTAACATACAAATCTGCCAACAATTCTCCATAAGTTTCGTTCTCTGCATTTTGCTGAAAAGCTTTTTCTGCATAGATAATGGCTTTGCTTTCGTCTTTTAATTTTAAATAATTGTTCGACATAGCATATAAAATACCACTATTATCGGGAACGATGGCCAAAGCTTTTTCGTAAGCTTCAATAGCTTTGTCATAATCTTCCATCATATAAAATTTCATTCCTTCCGTAAAAAACGATTCGGCTTCAAGCAATTGTGCCTGTGATGTTTCTTCTTTTTTCTTTGAAGATTCACGTTTTTGAGCATACGAAAGCTGCGCAATTACTAAAAAAGTAACGAGCAAAGAAGTAATATATCGAAGATTGAAATTCATCATTAAATATGTAGCATATTGAAGAAATAAAATACTGATAATTTTTTTTGGCTATATCAGCGATTTTATTTCTTCAAAGTTAAGTAAAATCTGTTTATCCGTTGTTGAATAATATTGTATCAAGCCTAAAACGAATATATTTATCATTAGGTATATCGAAAAGAAATACTTCTTTTTGTTTTTTCAAGAAATATAAATTGAGGATTCTTTATTCTTTTGGCTGAAAAGCTTGGTCAAGTAATTGTACAACTGCTTGTATTTTTTGACTATCCGAATAAGCGATTTCATATTCTGGTACTGCTGGCAAACCGCCCATGACAATACCTTCTTTTCGGTAAATCATGGCAGAATCTCTGGTTGATTTTCCTGTTAAATGAATGGCATCAACGCCAGTTTGGGCTATTGTTAGAGCATTTTTTAAGTTTACGCCACTTCCCACCATAATTTGGATTCTGCCATTGGCTTGTTTAACTAAATTAGTAATTTCTTCGATGCCGTCGATGGCAACATTTTTTTGTCCAGAAGTTAAAATTCTAGAACAACCCGCTTCAATAATGGCTTCTAATGCTTCTGCATAATTGGGGGTCATATCAATGGCTCTGTGGAAAGTTACTTGCAAAGGTGCTGCTAGTTTTACTAATTCAGCGGTTTGTTGAATATTTACTTTGCCGTCTGTTTGTAAAATTCCTAAGACGATGCCAGCACAACCGAGTGTTTTCATTGAAAGAATATCGGCTTTCATTACTTCAATTTCTTCGTCACTGTAGCAAAAATCTCCACCACGTGGGCGAATCATAGCGTGTACTTCTATGTTTACTTTTTGTGTAACCATTTTCACTAAACCAGCCGATGGAGTAGTGCCGCCTTCAAACATTGAACTACAAAGTTCTATTCTGTTGGCTTGGGCTTTTTCGGCTGCTACACACGATTCAAAAGAATAAGCGCATACTTCTACAAGTGGTTTTTTAGATAAAGTAAGGTTGTGGTACTTCATGGTAATAAATTTAATGTTTATTTAATCTCTTAAATCAAGATTAAGTATTTTGTTGAATTTCAGGATAATAAATGATTTTGGGTACAAAATTGTAAATAATTATAGCTTTAAGTGTACTTTTTTCAAATAAATTTAGTTAATTCAACACAAGATTTTCCAGAAAAAAGTTTTTCGTAAATAAAAAACGCATACTTTTGCAATCCTGAGAAAAAAGGGAATGAAAAATGCTAAAAAGTAAGCTGGTAAGTATCTTATTTTCAGGATTTTATTTTTTGAAATTAGTAATTAATTGTAATCAAATTCATATAATATGTACTGGACACTTGAATTAGCATCCTACCTAGAAGATGCTCCATGGCCTGCCACGAAAGATGAACTAATCGATTTCGCTATCCGTACTGGATCGCCACTTGAAGTAGTTGAAAATTTGCAAGAATTGGAAGACGACGGTCAACCTTATGAAAGCATCGAAGAAATCTGGCCAGATTATCCTACTAAAGATGATTTCTTCTTTAACGAAGATGAATATTAGCATTGGATATTAAAATGTATCACGAAGTGCCACCTGTTGAGGGTGGCACTTTTTGTTGATACCTAATTTCATTTCACCATTCATAACTGAATATTAACATGAATAATATTAAAGTTAAACTCGTTGCTCAATTCCAACCAGACCATAAAGCGATTATTTTGCCAATACTTCAATCCGAAGAAATACTGGATGAATTAGCACAAATTGCTGAAATGTTTGGAGTTGATGCTCTTTTACTTCAAGCTGATTTTAAGGCGGATTTGAAGGAAATACATTCATTCTATTCGTCTCAGAACCAAAAAGTTATTTTGTTGGGTTTGGGCAAAAAAGCTAATTCTTCAGAAGTTATTCGTGCTTTCAGAACTTTGATTCATCAACACAAAAGCAAATTACCGAACGAAATAACGATTGATGCACGAAAGCTTCCTGAAACTTGGATTGAGTTTATCGTAAACGGATGTTTTTTGGGTACTTATGATTTACGTTTGTATAAAACTGATGAAAAAGCAAGTATTCCACTTTTGGGAAATGATGGTGCTTTGAATATTCTTGCTGAATCGGAAAATGCAGTAGCTTTCATTGAAAAAGGAAAAGCCATTGCCGAAACCCAAATGCAGATTTTTGATTTGATGAATGCTCCAGCAAACAAAAAATCTCCACATACTTTAGCAAAATGGGCTGTGGCTTCTGGCGAAAAGTACAATTATTCGGTAAAAGTTTTGGAAAAACAACAGTTGAATAGCCAGAAATTGAATGCACTTTTGGCTGTTGGACAAGGTAGCGAACATGCTCCGATGTTGATTATTATGGAATATCGTTCGCCCAAAGCTAAACAAACTGTTGGCTTGGTTGGTAAAGGAGTAACTTTTGATACGGGTGGTATTTCGATAAAATCTTCTACGAACATGCACTTGATGAAGTCGGATATGGGCGGAGCTGCCGCTGTTTTTGGTGCGATTGAATTAGCCGCAAAACTTGAATTGCCTGTACATTTAGTTGGAATTGTGCCTGCTTGCGAAAATGCTGTAGATGGAAAATCATTCAAGCCAAGTGATGTAATTAATTCTTATTCAGGAAAAACGATAGAAATTATTGATACTGATGCTGAAGGAAGGTTGATTTTAGCTGATGGATTAAGTTACTTGACTCGCAATTTCAAGGTTGATACCATCATTGATTTAGCCACTTTAACAGGAAGTTGTGTGGCTACTTTGGGCTATCATGCCGCAGGAATGTTTACCAATAATGATGAATTGGCTGATACTTTAACCGAAGCTGCAAACCAAACTGGTGAACGACTTTGGCGTTTACCTTTGTGGGATGTCTATAAAGAAGATATTTCGTCGGATATTGCTGATGTGCGTAATTACTCTGGCAAACCAATGGCTGGTGCTATTTCTGCGGCAAAATTTTTAGAAGTATTTACAGATAACCACCCCAATTGGGCTCATTTGGATATTGCAGGAACAGCCTTTGGCGATACAGATTTTGCGTCACAAAGAGCTGGGACGGCTTTTGGAGTAAGGTTGTTGGTTGATTTTTTAATGAAAATATAGTGCATGGTTTCTTGGCTTAATCCTTAGATTTTATTAATTTTAGTTAATTCCGAAATCTATTTAAATCCTAAAAAACTATGTCTTCAACGCTTTCTTTTCTTTGTATTTCAACTTATTTTAAAGGGAATGAGTTTTTGAGAGCCTGCAAGCAAGCAGGAAATAAGGTGTATTTACTGACCAATAAAAAGCTAGAGTATAAACCTTGGGTAAGAGAATTTATTGATGAAATATTTTATGTAGAAGAAAAAGCGGATGGTTCTATTGATATGAATGAAATTATTTTAGGTTTAGCCTATATGATGCGTTCAAGGAAAGTTGATAGAATTGTAGCTTTGGATGATTTTGATGTTGAAAAAGCAGCTCATCTTCGTGAACATTTTCGAATTCCGGGAATGGGGCAAACTACAGGGAGACATTTTAGAGATAAATTGGCAATGCGAATGAAAGCTCAAGAAGCTGGAATAAAAGTACCAATGTTTTCCAGCTTGTTTAACGATAATGACATCTTTGAATTTACCCAAAAAGTACAATATCCTTGTGTTGTTAAACCTCGTTCGGAAGCTTCCGCAACGGGTATTCGGAAAGTATATAATTCGGGGCAATTGTGGGAAGTAGTTCATTATTTGGGTGACCGCCGACACGAATATTTGGTAGAACAATTTAAACCGGGCGATGTTTTTCATGTTGATTCACTTTCATTAAATGGTGAATTTATATTTTCTCGCTCAAGTCAATATTTATCAACACCGATGGAAGTAGCACATGGCGGTGGCATTTTTCGCTCTGTGACAGTTCCTATCGGTTCTGCTCTTGATGTTGAACTTCAAGAAGTAAATGCACAAGTAATGAAAGCTTTTGGCATGAATTACTCTGCCACACATTCTGAATTCATCAAAGACCATGAAACGGGCGAAATAATTTTTTTAGAAACGGCATCCAGAGTAGGAGGGGCAAATTTAGCTGAAATGGTTGAAGCTTCTTCTGGAATTAATTTGTGGAGAGAATGGGCAAATATAGAAACGGCTGTTGCGAAAAATGAAGAGTATGTTTTGCCAACTTTTGAAAATCTTTACTCAGGCATTATTATTTCTTTAACTAGACAACAATACCCAAATTTAGCCGATTTTGATGTGCCAGAAATTTGTTGGCGAATGAATGAAGAATATCATATTGGAATGGTTGTTAAATCTGAAAGTCGTGAAAGAGTGATTGAGATTTTAGATGATTTCGCTCAAAAAATTTATCAAAATTTTCATGCTTCGGCTCCTGTTCCCAATAGACCAGCACATTAGAAAACATGAGTTATCTCGAATTTTAAAATCATAAAAAAGTGGTCAAGACTAATTTTGACCACTTTTTTATGATTGATAGACAACGAATTCCTACTGTTTGAGCGGAGCGAGTTTAGGAATTCTTGATTTTTTTGTTACTTTTTGTATCAAGACAAAAAGTAAGGACGAGAATAATCTCCAAAACTCATAAATTCCCTATTCCAAAAGAAAATTAGGGATGACTCATGTTTATTTTCTTTTACTTTGATACAAATGCACTGGAATTTTATTGTCGCTTTCTTCGCTAATAGTATAAAAGCTTGAGCCATCGCTACTAAAGCAAATGCCTTCTCCTTGTGGTTCTGCAACATAAGGTAACACGCTTGCAGCACGCTTCAACGCTGTAGGAATACTCTCGTTACTTTGGCGTCGCCAGTGAAAAACTTGCAGATAATTTTTGATGAGTATTTCCTGATTATCCGAAGAAATACTTCCATCAGTAATATAAAATGCTTGATTCGTTCCTAATGAAAATGATACTTCTTCCACAAATTCAGCCGTCATCGTTTGGGTAAAAGACTGTGGATAAGCAAGTCTGTAAAGTCGCTGATTTTTTTCTCGTTTACTCAAAATATAAATATCCTTACTTTGTTGGTCAATCAGCATGCACTCTGCATCTTTAGCTCCGTCAGGATATTTAAAAGTAATTTTTTGAACATTACTTAAAGTATTCACTGCTTGGGTACTTCCTGTAATTGTTGGTTCGGCTACACGATAAATGGCATAATCTTCATATTGAGCATTATTGTCGCCAATTTCGCCAATGTATAAGTATGAACCTTCTGGAAAAGTAGCGATTGCCATTGCTTCCCAATCACGATTTATCGTACCTTCTAAATGGAACTGAAATAAGCCTTTTCCATTTTTATCAATCAAAAAAATCCTGTTTTCGTCACCGCTGTCGTTATGTGTCCAGAGATAATCTTTATTTTTCTGACTAGCAATTAACCCAGAAGCTTCGTCGATTGCTTTATTTTCGAGTAAACCTGCATCTGTTGGATTGTCGAAATCATCACTAAGGCTTGGTGTTGGATTGGGCTTTTTTTCACAAGAAAACAAAGCCATTAAAAGTAGAATAAGAAGCTTTTTCATATTGAGATTGATGTTGAAAAGCCTATTCACTTTCCTTTGGTGGCGTATTGGTATTGACTTCTTCCTCTATTTTGGGTGTTACTTTTACTTTTTTGATTCTACGAGTATCGACAGAAGAAATTCTGAATTTATATTTTTCGTATTCAATTTCTTCGCCAGCATGTGGTAATCTCGTGAAAAGTTCAATTAAAAGTCCCGCAAGCGATTCGCTGTCTTCTCTGGCTTTATCAAAATAATCGTTATCAAGCCCTAAAGCACGGCATACATCATTTAAAGAAACTTTTCCTTCAAATTCAAAAGAACCATCGCTAAGTTTAACATAACCTAAATCTTCCACATCCGATTCATCATGAATATCACCTACAATTTCTTCGATAATATCCTCCATTGTCACGATTCCTTCGGTTTCTCCATATTCATTCACGACAACTGCCATGTGAACTCTTTTCTCTTGAAAATCGTACAGTAAATCATCAATTTTTTTACTTTCAGGAATGAAAAAAGTTTGATGTAACAAATCTTGCCATTTAAAATGTTCGTCTTTTTCAAGATGAGGCAAAAGGTCTTTGATGTACAAAATACCTTCAATTTTATCAATGGTTTCTTTGTAAACGGGTACTCTCGAATAACCAGATTTATTGATTTTATCCATTAATTCATGGAAATCAAAAGCTATATCAAAAGCGGTAATATCTCTTCTTGAACGCATTACACTTTTTGCGGAAGTACTTCCAAAGTTTACAATGCCCTTTAAAATGTCTTTTTCTTGTTCTGATGTGTCTTTGCCCGTGGTAATTTCTAGGGCATGATTTAGCTCGTCGGCAGTAATTGTGTAACCTTTTCTTTCAACTCTTTTTTCGATTATATTACTGATTCCTAATAAAAGTGAAGAAAGGGGTTGAAAAACGATAGTAGCAATTTCTAATAATGGAGCGGTGATTTTAGCAAAACGAAGGTTGTTTTGTTGCGCCCATACTTTGGGAATGAGTTCTCCAAAAAATGTAATAATAAATGTAACACCTACTAAAAGGACTAATGTTGCTACCAATCCTTCCTTTTGTTCTTCTCCGACTACTTGTTCGGTTACATAAGTAGAAATGGTAATAAAGGTAATGTTTACTAAATTGATGGAAATCAATAAAGTAGCAAGAAGCAACTGTGGTTTGTCTAGTAATTTAGAGATTTTTCTTTCTGTTCCACTGTCGCTATCACGGCAAGCAGCACGTTCTTCGGCAGATAATGAAAAGAATGCAACTTCAGAGCCAGCTAATAAAGCTGATAAAATTAATAAGCCTAATAGAATCAAGGCATTGATTCCATAAACGCTATAAGAAGAGGTGCTTTCAACTTGGGCTAAAAGCACCAAAATCGGGTGAGGTTCGTCGGATAATCGGGTTTCCAAAATATAATGGGTTTTAGTTGCTAGTGATTAAATTTGAATGATTGGTAATTAAGTGTTTTCAGGCTATCTTTTTGATAGTGTTGAATGAAAAATATTAATTACCAATCTCTAATCACCAAATAACTTATAATTTAAAATGGTAAGTCATCACTGTCGTCACCACCAGCATTGTTATTGAATTCAGGCACTGGTGCTGCCGTTTTTACTGGTGCTGGACGTTGCTGTTGCGCTGGCATTGCCGAACCACCTTCTGCACTTCCTTCATTACTTGCTCTACCGCCAACCAAGGTCATTGAAGTACCTCTAATTTTAACAGCCTTTCTAACAATATTATCTTTATCTGTATATTCCTCTGTACGAATTTTGCCTTCTACATACACGGAATCTCCCTTATGAAGATATTGTTCAGCGATGTTAGCCAAATTGTCCCAAAGTTCAATTCTATGCCATTCTGTTTGTTCTACTCTTTGACCATCCTTGTTATTGTATGCCTCAGAGGTTGCAATGCTAAAAGTTGTCACTTTTGAGCCACTCGGTAGGGATCTTACTTCTGGGTCAGATCCCAATCTTCCTAAAAGAATTACTTTGTTTACGCCAGCCATTTTTGTTTGTTTTTAAAAGTTTGAGAACCTATGTGAATTTAATGAAAAACTTACAACTTACCAATTTATACCAAGGGCTAATACTAAGATTTAGCTTTTACCAAGTAAAAAAAGTTCATTCTAAAAATCTATTTTTTATTCAAATACGTACTCTTTTAAGTAATTATTTACCAAGGTTGATTTAGGTAAATCATCAACTTCATTGAGGTTGTACCATTCAAGTTCTTGCGGCAAATGTAAGAGAAAATGATTATCTACTTCTAAATGCCAAAATTTTGTTTGTATGCGCTGATGAGTAAGTATATGAGTGTATATGCTTGATTCTCTTTTGATTAAGGAATTTTTTATTAATTCAGACAAGAAAGTGTCTTCCATAGCAAGATACGATAAATCTTGAATATTTTCCTCAATTTCTTTCAGATAAAAATCATACATCCCTTCCCAAACATCTCTTCCTAATCTTTTACGCATGGCAAAATTACCATTTTGTTCGATGATAAAGTAATAAAAAAAACGTTCTTTTACTTTTACCTTTTTAGTTTTTATGGGTAATAAGGATACTTGTCCTGTAGCGTTGGCAATACATTCCATCGCCAGTGGACAAAACATGCAATTTGGCGAAGCAGGAGTACACTGCATCGCTCCGAATTCCATAATGGCTTGGTTGTGCGTTGCCGAATCACTTGCTGGTAATACACTTTCAGCCAATTGTGTAAATACTTTTTTGGCATCTTTCCCAGAAATATCAGTCACTTCGCCAAATACTCTTGAAAGTACTCTATAAACATTACCATCTAAAACAGCTACTTTTTCACCAAAAGCGAAAGAGGCAATCGCCGCCGCAGTATAAGTACCGATTCCCTTTAATTTTAATAATTCCGAATACTTTTCTGGAAATATGCCCTTATAATCTTCCACAACCATTTTGGCGGTTTTGTGCAAATTCCTTGCTCTGGAATAATAACCCAAACCTTGCCAAAGCCTGAGTACTTCGTTTTCATCAGCATTGGCTAAATCTTGTACAGTAGGGAAGGCTTCCATAAACTTATAATAATAAGGCATGCCTTGCGCCACCCTGGTTTGTTGAAGAATAATTTCGGATAACCAGATGTAATATGGGTTATGAGTGTTTCGCCAAGGTAAATCTCTTTTGTTTTGAAGATACCAATTCGTAATTTTTTTTGAGAAAAAATCGTTTTTCAAGGGATGAGTAGTTTGTTTGTTCACAAATAGAGATTTGTACTTAAAATGAGTGATTTTGTTGCTTTTTCAAGAAAATCACTTGAAAATTGATATTCGAGAACGGTTTTCAGTTTTGGCAAACGGTTCAAAATTAAGCAATTACGAAAAAAAAGTTCGGATAATATTTTTTTGTTTCTTTCATAATTCAAACCAAAGCCGTACCTTTGTGACCCTTAATAATCAAGGGGTTACGAAAGTAATGATTTCATCACTAAATTCAAGGTGAACTCTACCGTTATTTTCAATGCTGAAATGCAACCAATCATTATTTGTTTAACATATTTTTTATTAATCCTAAAATTTTCAAAAAGTGACTAAAGCAGACGTAATCGCAGAAATTTCAGACAAGACTGGTATCGACAAAGCAGATGTATCAAGTGCAATTGAGTCTTTCTTTTCGGTAGTTAAAGACAACCTTGCGAATGGTGAACCAATTTATGTAAGAGGTTTCGGAAGTTTTGTAAACAAGAAAAGAGCACACAAAATTGCTCGTAATATCTCTAAGAATACTTCAATTGAGATTCCAGAACACTTTATTCCTAGTTTCAAACCTGCAAAAACTTTTGTAGAACAGGTTAAGTCAAACGCAAAATAGATTAAGTTTAGTTGTCTGTTCAAATTCTTTGTTATCCGTGGGTGGCGCTTTAACAGTGATTTGGGTTTTAAATTTACCTTAACAGATAAATTAATAGCTTAAAAAACTTAAGAAATCATGCAAAAGTCTTTTATCATTATCATCGTAATTGCCTTCGGTTTAGTTGGCGGTTTGTACAGTTTACCCAAAGTAGTTGTTAGCGATGAGAAAAGGACGTTAGAGCAATCTTCAAATGAAGTCCCTGCTGCAACTGCTAATCGTGATAAAACGACAGCATCGAAAACGGAAGAGAGTGCCGAAAGCCATGGAGCAACATTGAGTGTTGAACAGCAACGTGTGATTGCGCAATTGAAGGGGAGTTATTTGAATGGGAGTACTGCGAAAGTAAAAATGAAGGCAGCGGATGAATTAATCGCTAAATTTGTGGAATACACACGCTTCGACAGTGCTGCTTATTATGCCGAGGAAGTAGCCAAAATCGAACCCTCAGAAATGAATTTGATGAAAGCAGGTAATTTGTATTACGAAGCATTTACCTACTCGCTTCAAGCAGAAAAAACAACTGTGTTAGGGGAAAAGGCCAGAGAGATTTTCACGAAAGTTTTGGCGAAAAATCCTGAAAACTTGTTGGCAAAAACCAACATGGCAATGACTTACGTTTCAACTTCTACGCCCATGCAGGGAATTACGATGTTGAGAGAAGTAATTGCAAAGGAACCAGATTATGAACCAGCTTTGTTCAGTTTAGGTATTTTATCGATTCGTTCAAATCAGTTTGGAAAAGCGGTTGAACGTTTCAAACAAATTTTAAAGAATAACCCGTCGAATTCAAAAGCGGCTTTGAATTTAGGATATTGTTTAGCTGAACTAGATAGAAAGGAAGAAGCCAAGGAAATTCTTGAAAAAGTACTGAATAATAGTACAGATTCACAAGAAAAAGCCGCAGCAAATGAAATTCTGTCAAAATTAAAGTAATATTGCATTTTAAATATTACTTTTCGAGCTTCTTTAGCATCAGAAATACAAAAAAATTAAACATATTTTTAACATTTAAATCCTTTTATAATCATGCCTTGCGGAAAAAAAAGAAAGAGACATAAGATCTCAACGCACAAAAGAAAGAAGCGTCTTAGAAAAAGTAGACATAAGAAGAAGTAGTTAAGGCAATAAGGAATGGGCAAAGTAAATATTTATTACGACTCTTTTTTCCTTTCGCCTTGGTACCCAAAAAACAGGCAGAATCTCCTTTGTGGAATTTGCCTGTTTTTGTTGTTTTTGTGAGATTGTTTGCTTGAAAGAAAAGTTTAATTACATAAAGGTTTCATTCTCAGTTTTTTATGTAATTATTGGTCATGACGTCTAGGGGATATGTATTGATTTTGAAGAAATTCACTGAGTATTAATACTTGGTGTTTTAATTGTTAATAAATGAAATTTAACGAGATTATTTATAAAATCATTTGCTTAACCAAGATATTCACCCACATTAAAGTCAACTTAAAAAATTAAATTACAGACAGATTTTATTTAATAATTATCGCTTTCAAACGATGATTCCCCTAATAAAAAATCGATTTTTTCCTTTTTTTCTAGGCTCGCACATATCTGTAATTTTCTAAATTTTAAAGACTTAACTCAAAAGCATACTCACTAACTACGACGTCCTTCATATCTCTTTCATTTCTAAATGCTTTAATCACCTGTGAGTAATGAATTAATTATCAATTCGACTCCCAAAGGTGACCGCATAGCTTTGTTGCAAGACAAGCGTATTGTGGAATACCACTTAGAGGAGTCTGAACCACACTTTTCAGTCGGAGATATTTATCTCGGGACGGTCAAGAAGATGGTAACGGGATTGAACGCTGCCTTTATTGATATCGGTTATGAGAAAGATGCCTTTCTGCATTATCATGATTTAGGCCCGAATGTCAACTCCCTCAACAAATTTACGAAAGAGGTTATCGCTGAAAGATTACAGTCTGGACGATTAGATAACTTTAAGCTAGAACCTGAAATTGACAAGCACGATAAAATTGATAAAGTATTAAGTAAAAATACGCCGATTTTAGTGCAAGTTGTAAAGGAACCTATCTCGACAAAAGGTCCTCGTTTATCTTGCGATATTTCTATTGCAGGACGTTACACAGTTTTAGTTCCTTTTTCGAATGGGGTGAATATCTCCAAAAAAATTACCGCAAAAGCTGAACGCCAGCGTTTACAACGTTTGATGTCTTCTATTAAGCCTGCGAATTTTGGAGTGATTGTAAGAACAGTAGCCGAAGGAAAAGAAGTAGAGGAATTGGATAAAGACCTCCGTGAATCCATCGCTAAATGGGATGCTGGTATGAAAGCACTGAAAAGTGCAAAACCACGTGACAAAATAATCGGTGAGATGAGTCGTGCGACATCAATGTTGCGTGATTTGTTAAATGAAAATTTTGATAGCGTTGTTGTTGATACACCCGAATTGTTTCAAGAAGCTCGCAATTATGTTTCGAATATTGCTCCTGAAAAGGAAAAAATTGTGAAACTTCATCAAGGCAAAAACAAAGTTTTTGAACAATTAGGGATTGAAAAACAACTGAAAATGTTGTTTGGTCGCTCAGTAAGTTTACCGCAAGGTGGTTATTTAATTGTGGAACATACAGAAGCTTTACACGTAATTGATGTAAACTCTGGTAATAAATCTAACAATGAGGATGGTCAAGAAGCGACGGCGCTGAGTGTAAACCGTGAAGCTGCTAAAGAGATTGCTCGCCAGTTAAGACTGCGAGATATGGGCGGAATTATTGTCATTGACTTTATTGATATGAAAAGACCTGAAAACAAGAAATTGATTCAGGATATCATGAAAGAAGAAATGAAAACCGACCGTTCGAAATATACCATTTTGCCTTTGACGAAGTTTGGTTTAATGCAAATTACTCGTCAACGGGTTCGTCCTGAGATGAATGTAGTTACGGCAGAAAACTGCCCAACATGTGGCGGAACAGGTAAAATTACAGCAAGTATTGCTATTTCGGATATTATCGAGCATCATCTTGAACACATTCTTGAGAAGCAAAACGAAAAGAAACCAACAATTTTATTACATCCATTTTTACACGCATATTTTACAAAAGGTTTCCCTTCAATTCGTATGAAGTGGTTCTTTAAATATAAAACATGGGTGAATTTAATTCAAGATACTTCCTTTGGAATTACAGATTTTAAATTTCTGAACGACCATAGCGAACCAATCGAATTAAATGGATAAACAATCGTTACTTGTAAAAACAGCCTGATTTCTTCTTGATTTCAGGCTGTTTTTTTTGCCTATATTTGTATAAATATTATTCTGAAATGCCTCAAAAAAACGCTAGAAATTATTGGTGGTTAAATGTTAATCCACGTATTTGGTCGATAGACTCGTTCAAACTTGAACAAGTACAGGCATATACTTCCCACAATGAATTTGACCATAAACGTAGAATTTATAAGTATTTTGAAGCGGTAAAAAAAGGTGACTTGGTAATTGGTTATGAATCTACACCAGTAAAACAAGTAAAAGCTATTTTTGAAATTACAGAAGCACTTCATTTCGACCCTTATCTCGGCGAAATTATTTCCTTTAAAATGAAGGAGAAAGTTCCTGAACCCATTGATTGGGTTGAGCTAAAGTCAATTCAATTTTTTAAAGATTCAGAAGTATTAAAGAATAATCAAGGAAGTTTATTCAAAATTACGGAAGATGAATTTGAAGCGATTCAAGCCATGATTGATGCTCAGAAAGAAGCAATGATTAGTGAAGATGTATTGATTCCTTATGAAAAAAAAGATGCTTTAGTCGATTTATTTATGGACGAAGAGCAGTTTGAGGAAATACTTGAAACACTGAAATACAAGAAAAATATCATACTTCAAGGTCCTCCAGGCGTGGGTAAAACTTTTATTGCCAAGCGTTTGGCTTATACTTTGGTCGGAACGCAAGATGATTCTCGGATAAAAATGGTTCAGTTTCATCAATCATACTCTTATGAAGATTTTATTCAAGGTTTACGACCAGATGGTGATGGCGGTTTTAAACTAAAAAATGGTGTATTTTATGAGTTTTGTCGCCAAGCACAACGTAATGCTGGCATCGACCATTTCTTCATTATTGATGAAATAAACCGTGGAAATTTAAGTAAAATTTTTGGTGAATTATTACTCCTGATTGAGTCTGACAAGCGTGGAAGAGTAAACGAAATGCCTTTAACTTATGGCGATAAAGATTCTGAGCCTTTTTATGTGCCTGAAAATTTGTACATCATTGGCACGATGAATACGGCTGATCGTTCTTTGGCAATGATTGATTATGCTTTACGCCGCCGTTTTGCTTTTATTACTCTAGAACCACTTTTCAACCAAAAGTTTATCACGTATTTGGTTCAAAAAGGAGTGGAGATGGGCTTTGCAGAAAGACTCAGTAAAGCAATTACTCAGCTAAATCAAGTGATTTCGAATGATAAAAACCTGCAAAAAGGTTTTCAGATTGGACACAGTTATTTTTCAACTTTTGCTAACGAAGAAGATACTCGAAAATGGTATCGCCGAATTGTAAACCTAGAAATCGCTCCACTTTTAGAAGAATATTGGTTTGATAATGAGGAGAAAGTTAAAACTGAAGTGAAGAAATTACTGGATATTTAACTTTAGGCTGTAAGTTGTAGGCTTTAGAAATTAAGAATAAAAAACACTCCTCACTCCACATTCAAAACTCCACACTCAAATGATTCCTCTCGAAAACATATATTATTTACTCTGCTACGCTTGGAATCGGCTGGAGGAAAAAGAGTTGATAAATGTTTCTACGCTTGAAGTACCCGATTTGCCTAATTTATTAGCCAAAGTACTTTTAAAAGGAATGAAAGTGTTGATAAATCGTGGCTTGGAAAAACAGTATATTGCTGAACAAAACCACTATCAAGGCATTAAAGGAAGAGTAGATTTTAATTATTCATTTCGTAAAAACCTTTTTCAGCAAGGTTTGGCAATGTGCGAGTTTGATGAACTTTCAGTCAATATTTTACCTAATCAAATCTTAAAAACTTCGTTACAAAATGTTGTAAAACTGCCAACGCTTGATAGAAAACTAAAAAGAGATATTCAGTCGGTTTTGTATCAATTAATAGCTATTGATGTAATTGAAATTAGAAACGATACTTTTTCCAATATTCAGATTCATCGGAATAATTTTTATTATCTTTTCCTATTGAATATTTGTGAATTATTGTACCAAAATCTATCCATTCATGAAAAAACGGGTGAAGTAAAATTCAAAGATTTCCTGCGAGATGAACGTCAAATGGCTAGACTTTTTGAAGAATTTATCCGTAATTTTTATAAAATAGAAGTGCCAGAAGCAAAGGTTTTTCGAGAAGATTTACATTGGCAATTTACGGGAGAACAGATGCAGTTTTTACCCAAAATGCAAACAGATATTTCAATCAAATTGCCTTCAAATCGGAAGATTATTATTGATGCAAAGTATTATGCTGAAACACTTCAGCATTTTTATGATTCCGAGAAAATACATTCTCGGAACTTATACCAAATGTTTGCGTACTTGAAAAATCAACCTAATCAACAAGCGGAAGGAATTTTGTTGTACCCAACTGTCCAGAAAAGTTTGAGCCTCACTTATACTTATGAGGAACATCGAATCAGGGTAGAAACATTGAATCTTAACCAGCCGTGGACGGAAATAAAAAGAGATTTACTGTTGATATTAGATAGAAAAAATGACGAGTTGGAAACTCGTTCTACAAAAATCATTCAAAATTGATAGAGAAAATTTTTGTTTTTGCATTGAAAATAAAAGACGTCTTTTCTTCCTTTACAAAGACATTTACAATATTAGTTTGGTCTTCAAACATATCAATGAGTACATCATTTTTTAATTTTAATCCAGAAATAGCTTCATTTATGGGTAATTCTAAGTAAATCCAAGTGGCATCTCCTTCTTTTTCTTTTCCGATGTATTGAATTGCTTTGAGTTGATTCTTTGAATTAACCAACATAAAGTGTTTTTTCACGTACTGTTCTACCAAAGCATCGTTTTTATCGTTGTTTTCGATAACGATTTTCTTGTTCTGATTATCGTGCGAAAGCACTTTTTCCAAATCATCTGTAAATACTCTTAGACTCACTTCAAATCCTTTACTTTTAGCATTGTAACGCATTTCGGTAAGGCTAGTATGAAATGCGTGAAAAGCATTATTACTTAGCTTGAAACTACTTGAAAGAATGATAATTCCTAAAAGTAAAAACCTGCCAAGATTGCTCATCTTGACAGGTTTGAAAATGTTGTTATTTTTGATAGCCGTCATTTATTTAAAAAATGCTTTGAATGCTCCATTTCCTAACACAAAAACCATTAAGGCTAACAAGATTACAGTACCAACTTGTTGGGCTCTTTCTAATACTTTTTCCGATGGCGGGCGACCAGTGATGATTTCATACAATAAAAACAAAGCATGACCACCGTCAAGTGCAGGAATTGGCAATAAATTCATAAATGCTAAAGCCATTGAAAGTAAACCTGTTAATGACCAGAAATTTAACCAGTCCCAGTGGGCACCGTACATTGCTGCAATTTCAAAAGGTCCACTCAAAGCTTTATCAGCACGAACATCACCTGCAAAAATCTTTTTGAAACCTTTAACATTCTTTACTACAACATCAAAAGCATCAGTTGCACCCATTACAAAGGCTTGACCAATGGTATAATCTTCATGCGAGAGTTTGATTAAACGTTCTGTCATAAAACCTAGCGTGCCTATTGGGCTGACAGTCATGTTAATGGTATCTATTTTTCCTTGTCTTTCAATACCAAAAGCAACATTTTTGCCAGCATATTTTGTTAAACTATCTTTCAATAATTGATAATAAACAACTGGCTGTCCATTCATAGTCACTATTTTATCACCCGATTTTAAACCTGCTTTAAAGGCAGGTAAGTCTTCTGGCTCAGATTTTCCAAAAAGTTTACTTAGCAAAGAAGGCTTTTTAGGTTCTGTTACTTGGGCGATTTTAAATGGAAATAATGGTTGAATAAATTGATCTTTTTCATCCGATAATTTATTCAAGAAGTCAGAAGGAATAACTACTTCAATAGTTTTTCCAGCACGTTCTACAGTATAAGAAACATTGTCGTCGAGAATTGCACCGCCGATTTCGCCATATTCTTTGAAGTCTTTACCGTTTACTTTCAATACTTTATCGCCAGTTCTGAAGCCAACTTCTTGAGCCAACCTTCCTGCATAAATACCGTTTTTATTTAATTCGTCTTTAGCGATATAATTATTTCCAGTTTTATAATTGATACCGAAGTAAATAGCAATTCCTAAAATTACGTTGACAATAATTCCACCGAGCATTACGATTAAACGTTGCCAAGCTGGTTTCCCTCGGAATTCCCAAGGTTCAGGAACAGCAGATAATTTAGAGGCATCTTGAGTTTCATCAATCATCCCTGCTATCGAAACATAGCCACCTAACGGAAACCAACCTAAACCATATTCTGTATCACCGATTTTCTTTTTGAATAAAGCAAAGTTTAAAACAGTAGGTACTGGAAACAAAAAGTCGAAGAAAAGATAGAATTTATCAACACGCATTTTAAACCATTTTGCGGTAATATAATGCCCAAATTCATGTAAACTTACTAAAATTGACAGTCCTAAAATTAACTGTCCTGCCATAACTAAACCGTCCATTTGTTAAGTGTTATCTCGTAAAATTAAAGCTTTACGATTTGTGTTCTAAGATTTTTTTACTGATTAAATATTAATATTAAACTAGCGTTTGGGCTAGTCTTCTTGTTGCTTGGTCTGTCTGAATATAATCATCAATACTTGGCTTTTGAATAAAATCAACTTTACTCATACAATTTTCGATGAGGTCAGACATCTCTAGAAAACCAATTTTATCTTGTAAAAAGGCTTCAACGGCAATTTCATTCGCTGCATTCATGATACAAGGAAGATTTCCACCTTTGTCCATTGCTTCGAAAGCTAATTGCAAGTTACGAAATGTTTTCGTATCAGGTTGTTCAAATGTGAGAGAAGGATATTTTGTGAAGTCGAAACGTGGAAAATCTGATTTTATTCTGTTCGGAAAACCTAAAGCAAATTGAATAGGCAATTTCATATCAGGTAAGCCCATTTGTGCTTTCATAGAACCATCTTCAAACTGAACCAAAGAATGAATGATTGATTGCGGATGAACGATTACTTCAATTTGTGAAGCTTTCAGACCAAATAACCATTTTGCTTCAATTACTTCCAAGCCTTTGTTCATCAAACTGGCAGAATCAATCGTGATTTTTGCACCCATTACCCAATTTGGGTGTTTCAAGGCTTGTGCTTTGGTTACTTTTTCCAAATCTTCACGTTTTTTCCCTCTGAAAGGACCGCCTGATGCAGTTAAAATTATTTTTTCGATTGGATTATGAAATTCGCCAACCAAGCATTGAAAAATAGCAGAATGTTCAGAGTCAACAGGGTAAATGTTTACTCCTTTCTCAGCTGCCAATTTTGTGATTAATTCTCCAGCAACAACTAAAGTTTCTTTATTGGCAAGTGCAATATGTTTGCCTGCTTCAATGGCTTTGATAGTAGGCAATAAACCTGCGTAACCAACCATCGAAGTAAGAACTATGTCAATAGAATCCATTTGTACCACAGATTCTAAGGCTTTTGCACCAGCGTAAACCTTGATTCCTGCCGAATCTAATGCTGAATGTACTTTATCGTATAAATCGTCATTACCAATTACCACACAGTTGGGCTTGAACGCTAAACTTTGTTCAATTAATAAATCTGCGTTGTTTTGGGCTGTTAATACTTCTACTTCGAAGATGTCTTCGTTGGCTTTTATTACTTCTAAGGCTTGTGTTCCGATTGAACCAGTTGAGCCTAAAATGGCAATTTTCCTTTTTTGCATAAATGATATTAGCCTCGAGCAATTAGCTGTAAGCTATGAGTCTTATTATCAGACGATTCTTAAATTAGATTATTGATAAAGTCTAATTTTATTTCCCAATACTTACTCTTAAAATTATCAGTAAGAAATTTTAGATGGGATTAATTGTCTTTTATTTGATTGGATTAATGATATAAAATTAAAGAGCCCAACCCAGAATTTGGCTAATAAAGTGCGAAAATAACGAAGGTTTTAAGAGTAATGTAAAAGCAATACCAAAAGCAGCTCCATAAAGGTGAGCAGCATGCCCAATATTATCTAAATTTCGTTTCGACATATAATAAGAGTACGCCGAATACAAAATGGCATAAATAAAACCTGGAATACCAATAGCAAAGTATATATAGATTTTAGAAAGAGGGTCGAATAGAATAGCCGAGAACACTACTGCTGAAACGCCACCTGATGCACCTAAGGCATTATAATAAGAATTGTTTTTATTATCCATAAACCCTGGAATACCTCCAGCAATTATTCCACCCAAGTATAAAACAGCATAAAAAATAATACCTGTACTTTCGCCAAAAACCTGAGTGAAATAAAATTCTAATACGTCTCCAAAGAAATATAAACTTAACATATTAAAGAGTAAATGTCCGTAATCTGCATGAATAAAACCAGCAGTTAAAAAACGAAAATACTCTTTGTAGCGATAAACGGAATAGGGATTCATAATCCATTTATTCATAATATTTGGATTGTTCCAAGCATAAAAGCTTAGAGCCACAGTAAGGACAATTAAGATTAGTGTTAATGACATATTATTTTTTTAGAATATCTGTGGAAAAGAATTTGAAAGAAATGACAAATCCTCAATTTTATAAAACAAAAGCAGTCGAAACAATTGGTTCGACTGCCAGTATCTTTCATTACAAATTTACGTTAAACCTCTCTATCAATCAAAGTTTCAGCAAATGTTCGTAGCATAAGCTTTCTATCTTCATCAACTTTTAGTGAATCTAATGCTTCAAAAGCTTTATCGAAGTAAGTATTAATTTTTATTGTCGCTACCTGACGAATACCCAAAGAATCATAAATAGCTGTTACGGCTTTTACTTTTTCGGTAGCGTCAAACTCTTTCAAAGAAAGCCATTTATCTAAAGCTACTTTGGTTTCGCCATCGGCTTTTTCCAAAGCTTCTATCAACATAAAAGTTTTTTTATTCGAAATAATATCGCCACCTACTTGTTTCCCAAATTTCTCAGGATCTCCGTAAACATCTAATAAATCATCTTTTAATTGAAAGCCCAAACCAATATTTAAGCCAATATTATAAAGTAAATCACAAGACTTTTCGCTTGCTCCACCAATAATTCCGCCTAATTCTAAGGCATAGCCCAAGAGTACAGAGGTTTTTAATTTAATCATTTCTAGATATTCTTCTTCGCTAACGTTTTCACGATTTTCGAAATTCATATCCAATTGTTGTCCTTCGCAAACTTCTGCGGCAGTACGATTAAATCTTTTTAAAGCTTTTTTAAATTTAGCATCTTCTACAAACATCAATAATTCGTAAGCTTGTACAAGCATTACATCGCCCGAAAGAATGGCAGTATTATCATTCCATTTGGCATGAACTGTCGGTTTGCCACGACGCAATGGTGCTTTGTCCATGATGTCATCGTGCATTAAAGTAAAATTATGGAAAACTTCTACCGCTGTAGCTGGTTTAATTGCTTTTTGCCAATCGTCTGTAAATAAGGCTGTTGCCATTAAAGTCATTAATGGTCTCATCCTTTTACCACCCAAAGACATTAAATAGCGGATGGGTTCATATAATTCTTCGGGATGTTCACCGTAAGTTTGCTGGGAAAATTCTTCGTTGAGAGCTTGTACGAATTGTGTAAGTTTCATTTAATAATTGATAGTTTCTCTTTGAGAGTAACGCACTCCATGTTAGAAATGTTATGAATTGTCAAAAATAGAAAGAAGAATTTAAAGTCTCACTCGTTTCAGATTTATTTTGGCTAACTTTGCAAAACCTCTAAACGAGGTCTATATTAGTCTATATTATATGCTCAACCATCAGCTCAAACTCCGTAAACCACTTGCCGTTTTTGATTTAGAAACGACAGGTGTAAATGTTGTCAAAGATCGCATTGTCGAAATCAGTATTGCCAAAGCTAATATTGACGGCACTGTGACAGTAAAAACCCGTCGTGTAAATCCCGAAATGCCGATTCCACTCGAATCGTCACTTGTGCATGGAATTTATGATGAAGATGTTGCCAATGAACCCACTTTCAGACAAATAGCTAAGTCGATGGCTCAGTTTTTAGAAGGTTGCGACTTGGCAGGTTTTAATTCTAATCGTTTTGATGTTCCTATTTTAGTTGAGGAGTTTTTAAGAAACGAAGTAGATTTTGATATTAAGAATCGTCGATTAATTGATGCACAACGTATTTTCCATTTGATGGAACCTCGTACTTTGTCGGCGGCCTATAAGTTTTATTGCAAGAAAGAATTAATTGATGCCCATTCGGCAGAAGCAGATACGATTGCTACTTTAGAAGTACTGAACGAACAAGTGAAGTATTATGAAGGCGTGAAAATTAAAGACAGCAATGGCGTAGAATTTGAGCCTGTAAAAAATGATATGGATGCTTTGCATGAAATCACAGCGTCTAAATTGGTTGACTTTGCTCAAAGAATGGCATTTAATAAAGAAGGAATCGAAGTAATCAATTTTGGTAAGCATGCAGGCAAGCCAGTTGTTCAAGTATTAAAAGAAGAACCTTCTTATTATGATTGGATGATGAAGGGCGATTTCCCGATGGATACCAAAAGAAAACTCACAGAAATAAAGCTTAGGGCTTTCAATAACAAGTAAATTAGCATAAGACAAAGGTCAGGTCAGAATAAACCTACACTTTTGTCTTATGTTTTTATGCTTTTATCAGTTTTTCCTTAATTTTGCTGATAAGTTTTCATTATTACTTTGTCTGTAAATAAACAAATAGGTCTTTTTGATTTAGCAAAACAAGTTTCGTTTTAATAAGTTCTCAAGCAGAAACGCAATACTCATGCAACAAATACCTGATGTCATCCGAGAAATACCCTTGAACTATTATGTTTGGTTCAGTGCAGCATTATTTTGTATCGGAATTATTGGCGTATTAACACGCCGCAATGCAATCATCATCTTCATGTCAGTTGAACTAATGCTCAATTCAGTAAATTTATTACTGGTTGCATTTTCTTCTTACAAAGCTGACCCCGCTGGGCAAATCTTTGTGTTTTTTATCATGGCAGTAGCAGCAGCAGAAGTAGCAGTAGGGCTAGCCATTATTGTGATGATTTACAGAAATATCCAGACAATTGATGTTGGTTTGTTGAATAAATTGAAATGGTAATCTTCCAATTTAAAACATTATCATCTTCAACTTAGAAAACTTTCAAATTAGAATTATGTCTCTAATTACACTCATTCCACTATTTCCCCTAATCGGCTTCCTTATCAATGGAATCGGTTTTCGTCATGTTCCTAAATCTTTAGCTGGCATTATTAGCTCTGCGGCGGCATTTGCATCTTTTGCTTGTGCTTTAACCTTGTTTTTAGGCTTTAATGGTCAACCGCAAATTGTTCATTTATTCGACTGGATAACAGTTGATACTTTGAATATTTCGATGTCATTTCAGTTAGATCAATTGTCATTATTAATGCTTTTGATTATTACTGGTGTAGGAACTTTGATTCACATTTATTCTATTGGCTACATGAGCCACGACGAAGGTTTCGGTAAGTTTTTTGCTTTCTTAAACCTGTTTTTGTTCTTCATGCTTTTATTGGTAATGGGTTCAAACTACGTTGTGATGTTTATTGGTTGGGAAGGCGTAGGTTTATGTTCATATTTATTGATTGGTTTCTGGAATAAAAATAGTAATTACGGAAATGCCGCTCGTAAAGCTTTTATCATGAACCGTATTGGTGACTTGGGCTTTTTGTTAGGTATTTTTCTAATTATCAATCATTTTGGTTCTGTAGAATATTCAGAAGTATTTAGTAGAATTGCTGAAGGTGGTTATTCTTCTGGCGATAAAACTTTATTCTACATTACGATTCTACTGTTTATTGGAGCAATGGGTAAATCAGCCCAAATTCCATTATATACTTGGTTGCCAGATGCAATGGCTGGTCCAACACCAGTTTCAGCTTTGATTCACGCTGCTACGATGGTTACGGCAGGTATTTACATGATTATTCGCTCGAATATTATGTATTCATTAGCACCAGAAACACTTGATATTGTAGCTTGGGTAGGTTTGGCAACAGCTTTATTAGCGGCTTCAATTGGTCTTTTCCAAAATGATATTAAAAAAGTATTGGCTTACTCTACGGTTTCTCAATTAGGCTACATGTTCATGGGCTTAGGAGTAATGGCTTATTCTTCATCATTTTTCCATGTAATGACACACGCTTTCTTCAAAGCATTGTTATTCTTAGGAGCAGGTTCAGTAATTCATGCGATGTCTGATGAACAAGATATTCGTTCAATGGGCGGACTTCGTAAAAAATTGCCAATTACTTTCATTACTTTCTTAATCGCCACGATTGCCATTTCAGGTATTCCTCCATTTGCAGGTTTCTTCTCGAAAGATGAAATTCTAGCACATGTTTTCGAACACAATAAATTGATGTGGGCATTCGGTGTTTTAGGTTCGATAATGACATCATTCTATATGTTTCGTTTATTGTTCCTTACTTTCTTCGGAGAATTTAGAGGAACGGAAAAACAAAAGCATCATTTGCACGAATCGCCAATTGCGATGACAGCTCCATTAATGATTCTTGCAGTACTTTCTGCGATTGGTGGATTCTTTAATTTTCCACATATTTTTGGTGGACATGCTAGTTTAGCAGAATTTATGGCACCATTGTTTGAACATTCAGCAATCGAACATGTTGCCGTAGATGAATCTCTTGAAATTAAATTAATGATTGTTTCTGTCGTTGCAGCATTACTTTCTGCGGGCGTTGCATATTTTATTTATGTAGTGAAGAAAACCGTTCCAGTAGCAGAAGGAGAGGAAACAGGCTTGCAAAAAGTAATTTACAATAAATATTATATCGACGAATTGTACGATACTCTTTTTGTAAAACCAATCACAGCACTTTCTAATTTCTTCAGAGACGTAATTGAATTCCTTGTAATTGATTTAATTGTAGAAGGAGTTGGTAAACTTGTGAAAACACTTTCAAGTGAAGTTCGTTTACTTCAAAATGGAACAACGGGTTATTATATTTTTGCAATGGTTTTATCGATTGCAGCGATATTAGTTTGGAGCTTGAAAAGTTTCCTTTTGGGATAGATTAAAGACAATATAAATACATTGAAAGATTTGCTCATTACAAATCCGATTGATAAAAAAATATGCTAACACTTTCTCTCATTCTTCTTCCCATCATTGCAGGGCTGATTACATTAGCCATCAAGGGAGAAACCGCTAAAACTGTTGCCTTAGTCTTTGCTTTTGCTGAGTTGGCTTTAGGGGCGTACTTGTATAAGTCATTTGTGCCAGACGCTACTTCACAATTTGGTTTAAGCTATGATTGGATTCATTCAGCAGGAATAAAATTTTCTGTAGGAGTTGATGGAATCAGCTTGATTTTGGTATTTCTTACCACATTGATGGTGCCTTTTATTATTCTATCTACTTTTGGAAATAATTACAAAAACGCTTCTAATTTGTATGCACTTATCTTATTTATGCAAGCAGCATTAGTGGGTGTATTTACAGCAAAAGATGTTTTCCTTTTTTACTTCTTCTTTGAAGCAGCACTAATTCCAATTTATTTTATTGCAGCTATTTGGGGAGGCGAAAATCGTATTAAAGTAACATTTAAGTTCTTTGTTTATACCATTTTTGGTTCTTTGTTTATGTTGTTGGCATTGGTTTACTTGTATTTATTGACTCCAGGAACACATTCAGCTGATATAAATGCAATTTACGAAGCCGCTAAAGCCTTAGATTTATCAACTCAGAGTTACTTATTTGGTGCATTTTTTATTGCATTTGCCATCAAAATGCCACTATTCCCATTCCATACTTGGCAACCAGATACTTATGTGGAAGCACCTACAGCAGGAACAATGCTTTTATCAGGTATCATGTTGAAAATGGGGGTTTATGGTTTGATTCGTTTTATTTTGCCAATCGTACCACTTGGGGTAGATCAATGGGGATTTGTAGCAATAATTCTTTCGGTAATAGGGATTATTTACGGTTCTGTGATTGCGATTCAGCAAAAAGACATGAAACGATTGATTGCTTATTCATCGTTTGCTCACGTTGGATTGATGTCAGCAGGTATTTTCTCAAGAAATTTAGAAGGTATTCAAGGTTCATTGATTCAAATGTTGGCACATGGTATCAACGTGGTAGGTTTATTCTTTATCGTAGAAATTATTGAAAGAAGAGCAAAGTCTCGTGAATTATCACTTTTAGGCGGTATTACTCAAACTACTCCAAACCTTACTGTTTACTTCATTATTTTAATGCTTGGTTCGGTGGCTTTACCGCTTACAAATGGTTTTGTAGGAGAATTTTTGTTATTGAAAGGAGTTTATGAATACAACGCTTGGATAGGAGCAGTAGCAGGATTAACCATCATTTTGGGTGCGGTATATATGTTGAGAATGGTTCAGAAATCAATGTTTGGTATTACTTCTAAAATTACAGAAGGCTTTGCAGATTTAACATTCAATGAAAAAGCTGTATTATTCCCGCTTTCGTTTTTAGTAATCGCTTTGGGAATTGCTCCGAATATTTTCTTAAAATTAACTGAACCAGCTGTTAGCCAATTATTATCAATCATCAAATAATTTGATTGTTGGGTTTGTGCAAAGTTTTTACTTTTCAGAAACACAATTTCTCAAGTTTTCAAATTTGAAACATGAACGCAATTATAGCATTATCACTCTTCGGGATTTCTAATCTGTTTTTAGGGTTTTTGAACAACCGTAAAATCTTGTTACCAGCTACGCTAGTTTTTATCCTTATTGCTCTTGGATTAAATTTTGCAGACTGGAATCATGAATATTATTGGTTCAATAATATGCTAAAAACCAATAATCTTTCTGTCAATTTTGTTACGATTATTCTGTTATCAACATTGTTGGTGGTAGCAATTTCTCGCAGTTTTGGTGATGATGATGAGCACTCACATCCTGCTGAATATTATGCCATTTTACTTTTTTCTGCTGTTGGAGCCATTATGATGGTTACTTTCGAGAACCTGATTATGCTTTTTGTAGGATTAGAAATACTTTCTGTTTCTATGTACGTACTTACAGGTTCAGATAAACGTAGTTTACGTTCGAACGAAGCAGCGTTGAAGTACTTTTTAATGGGTTCGTTTGCTACTGGAATTTTATTATTTGGTGTAGCATTGGTATATGGTGCAACAGGTTCTTTTGATATTCATGGGATTGCTCAAGGAGTAGCGAAAGCGAAAGAACAAATGGGCGGTGCTTATGGCCCATTATTATATTCAGGTGTAGTTTTGGTAATGGTTGGTTTACTCTTTAAAATCTCGGCAGCTCCTTTTCATTTCTGGACGCCAGATGTTTATGATGGAGCACCAAGTATCTTTACTGCATTTATGTCAACTGTTGTGAAAACGGCTGGTGTGGCGGCAACTTATCGTATTCTGTCAATTTCTTTCCCTACCGTTTATGGTTTATGGGGAAATCCATTGGTGTATATTGTTTGTGCGACTTTAATCATTGGAAATATCACTGCGGTTTATCAACAAAGCTTCAAAAGAATGTTAGCTTACTCTAGTATTTCTCATGCTGGATATTTGTTGATTACAGTTTTAGCGAAAAGACCAGAAACTAATTCTTCGCTTTTATTTTATTCATTAGCTTATGCTATTGCTACAATCACAGCTTTTGCTGTATTAATGGTAGTTTCGGAAGCACAAGCTAAAAATGGTAAAGCAGACGAAAGTTTTGATGCCTTGAATGGATTATCTAAAAACAACCCTTTATTAGCTTTTTCTTTAACAATTTCGATGTTATCCCTTGCTGGGATTCCATTAACAGCGGGTTTCTTTGGAAAGTTTTTTGTCTTTAGTGATGCCTTTTCAAATCCATCATCATTATTCAAATGGATTCTTGTGATTGCCATCTTGATGTCAACTGTCGGTATTTATTATTACTTTAAGCCAATTATTGCCGCTTACATGAAAAAGGGAGAAGTAGCAAAAATAGAGTTATCACCACTTTATAAGTTTATCTTAATTCTTACAACGACGCTAACTATTTTATTAGGACTTGCTCCTGATTTAGTTAAAAATATCTTTTAATCTTGTCAAATTCAAAATTACTTAACAAAAAGGATTTAATTGTTTACTTTTTAGTTGCTGGTACTGGTGTTATCATTCAACTAGTTTGTAGTAGTCTTTTTCAATCTTGGTTTACTATTAGTTACGAAGCAAGTATTACTCCTTCGTACTTTATTTCTTTGGTAGTAGGCTTTATCTTAACAAAACTATTTGCCTTTAATGCTCGTAAGACAAGCCAGACTCGCCGAGAAATGGTAAAGTATCTTATCGTTGCAACTTTTTCAGGTGGAGTAACATGGTTTTTCGCAACATTTTCCTACAGGATTTCAAACCATTATTTCGAGATTTTTCATTATTTGATTCCTTTTTCAAAGAAAGTAATCAATGTCAATCAATTGACTTGTCATTTAATTGGTAATGGTTTTAGTTTTATGTCTAATTACACGCTTCATAAAACGTTTACTTTTAAGGATACAGGTTTTTATGATAGACTAAAGAGGTCAATTTTGTAAAATATAATTATTTGTATATTTTATTTTAATTTTCACTGTCAATCTTTCTCTTGAATTTATAAAAACAACTTAAAATAAAAGAGTTTTTAAGGTTGTATTTGTATTTTTCTTCGAAAAAACACTGCAAAAACTAGATTTTTAATCAATTATTAAGAAATACTTAAAATTTATTTACAATTCCTTGCATGGAATAAAAGTTGTACATAAATTTGTATCAAACAAACCCCAATCACAACGAAATGAAGAAATTTTTTGCATTCGCTTTAGTAGCTGGTATGATTTCATTAGCTGCTTGTTCAGAAAAGAAAGCTGAAACTACAACAACTGATTCAGTAACTGTTGATACTACTACTGTAGTTGATACTGCTGCTGTAGTTGATACTGCTGCTGCTGATACTGCTGCTGCTAAGTAATTATCAGTTTCCTTATGGAAAGAAAAGAGCCTTAACTTAGTTAAGGCTTTTTTATTGCTCAATAGTTTTCACTCAGATGTCAACAAAGTTTTCTTGTATATTAGCATCATGAAAAAAGACTTAGAGGTTTTTCAAAAATACTTCCCTAGTACTGCTGTTAAATATTGCTTTAGCTTATGGGAAACGTATCAATTCAACTTCAAGATAACCCGTACTCGCCAATCCAAATTAGGTGATTATTCCTTTAGAAGAGATAAAGGACATAAAATTACTGTTAATGGCGATTTGAATCCTTACGCATTTTTGGTTACTTATATTCACGAAGTAGCACACTTGGTTACCTTTAAGCAGTTTGGCAACAAGCCCAATCCGCATGGAAAAGAATGGAAAAAGAATTTCAAGGAAGTATTTTTACCATTATTAAACGAAGCGACTTTACCCATTCAAATATTGATTCCTCTAAAAGAATATTTACAAAACCCTTCAGCTACAACGCAGAGTTATTCGCCTTTAGTGAAAGAGCTAAGAAAGTTTGACAAATTAGCGGATGAAGGAGATAAGATGATATTGACAAATTTACAAAAAGGAGAAGTCTTTGAATTGAATGGAAGATATTTCGAGAAAGGTGATTTGCGTAGAACTCGTTTTCTTTGTACAGATAAAGCAAATGGAAAACGATATGTAGTTTCTGCAATTGCCTTGGTGAAAAAAGTATAATTTTTGAAATAAGCTTACGTTTAAAAATTAAAAAATACTTGGCATTTTGAAAAAATCATTTCTATATAACATTCTACTTTTTATTGTTTCTTTCAACAGCTATGCACAGAATGATGCTGTACTGGCTAAAGGGAATTGGATAAGAATTGGTGTCAGCAATAATGGCGTTTATCGACTTGACGCTACATTTCTACAAAAAAATGGCTTCGACTTAGCAACAATTAATCCTCAAAATCTTCAACTTTTTGGAAATGGTGGTGGAATGTTACCCCAAAGTAATGCTGAAAATCGTCCTACTGATTTAATAGAAAATAGTATTTACATTGAAGGCGAAGGAGATGGAAAATTTGATGCACAAGATTATATTCTTTTTTATGGACAAAGTCCGCATAAAACAATTTATAATTCCTCGACCAATTCCTTCAAACATCAATTCAATATTTATACTGATACTACTTTTTATTTTCTGAGACTCTCAGAAAATAAAGGTTTACGAATAAAAGAACAAGCGAGTATTGAAGCTGCCAAGAATATTTACACATTTGATGATTACGTTTTTCATGAAATAGACCAAAAAAATATATTAGCGCAAGCCCCTTTTGCAGGATCTGGAAGAGAATGGTTTGGGGAAGAATTTTCAGGAACAAATGAACAAATATTTACTTTTAATCTTCCTGGGATTACAGCGAATTCTTCTGTAAATATAACTTGTTCTGCTGTTGCTGTTGCTTATGGACAAACAGATTTTGTATTAAAAGCAAATGAACAAAATCTTGGAAGATTGTCAATTTCAGCCATTGGTTCAGACCGATATGATTATAAAGGTGCAATGGCTAGTAAAAACTTCACAATAAATGGAAGCAATTTTACAAATGTTAACGACTTGAGAATTGGACTAACATTCGATAAAAAAACGCTAAGTTTTGGAAGTGGATATTTGAATTTTTTAGGAGTACAATCTCAAAGAACGTTAAAATTATATAATCAGCAGACCATTTTTCGGTCTTTAGAAAGCTTAAATTATCCCTCAGTAAATTATGTGATAGAAAAGCCATCTAACACTTTTAAAATTTGGGACATTACCAATCCTTTACAACCATTTAGTCAAGCTTTTTTACAGCAAACTCAAACGCTTAGTTTTGGAGCAAGTAGCCAGAGTGTTAAAGAGTATATTATTTTTAATACGACAGAATTCCTGAGTCCAGTTTCCTCCCAAAAGATTAGCAATCAAAATTTACACAATGTTGAAGTACCTGATTTGGTAATTGTTGCCTCTGAAATTTTAACGAATCAAGTAGAAAGACTTGCGGCTTTTAGACGTCAGCATGATAAATTATCAGTATTGGTGGTTTCACCAGAAGAGATTTATAATGAATATGCTTCGGGGAAACAAGATATTTCTGCCATCAGAGATTTTATGAGAAATCTTTATCAAAGAAATCCTAACAAAATAAAGTATTTATTGCTTTTCGGTGATGCTTCGTATGATTATAAAAAAAGGCTGAATGTTATTAACGATGAAACTAAAGCTATTCTAATTCCAACTTATGAAAGTAGAGAATCTTTACATCCTATTTTTAGCCATTCTTCCGATGATTATTTTGGTTTTTTAGAGGATAACGAAGGAGAATGGATTGAGAATCAAACTGGAAATCATACTCTTGAAATTGGTATTGGAAGATTACCCGTTAAAAATGCAGAAGAAGCCAAACAAATTGTGGATAAGCTAATCAATTACGGAACGAATAAAAATACCATTGGGCAATGGCGAAACAAAGTTGCTTTTGTGGCTGATGATGGCGATGGGAATATCCATCAACAAGATGCTGAAGCATTTGCATCAATGGTCAATTCTTTTTACCCAGCATATCAAACTAATAAAATTTATTTAGATGCTTACCCGCTTGTTTCTTTACCAGAAGGACAAAGGTCGCCAGCGGCTAATACTGCCCTTAATCAGGCTTTTCAACAGGGTTCATTAATCGTAAATTATAATGGACATGGTGCAGAAGGAGGGCTGACAGACGAGCAAATTTTGACTTTGAAAGATGTAGAATCTTGGACAAATTTTAATAATATGCCTTTGATGCTCACTGCTACTTGTCAGTTTGGTCGCTTTGATGACCCTAATCAGATTTCAGGTGCTGAGTTATCAATTCTTAATCCAAATGGCGGAGCTATTGCATTATTAACGACAACAAGACCCGTTTATCAAAACACCAATTTTTTTATTAACCAAGCCTTTTATGAATCTGTCTTTACTGCTAAAAACGGTGAAATGCCACGTTTGGGAGATGTCATGATTTATACAAAAAACAATAGTTTTCAAGGAATATTGAATAGGAATTTCTCTTTACTGGGTGACCCATCCATGAAATTGGCTTATCCACAATATGAAGCAGTAGTATTGAAAGTAAATGGAAAAGCAACTGTACTAGCAGATACAATAAAGGCACAAAGTAAAGTAACGATTGAAGGAGAAATTAGGCAACTAGAGACTGAAACAAAAGTAAATACCTTTACAGGAAAGGCAATTATTACTGTTTATGATAAAGAAAAGAGTATTTTAACCAAAGGAAATAAAGGAGCGAAGTTCAATTATCAAGATTTTACAAATATTTTATTTAGAGGGGAAGTTAGTGTTTTGAATGGAAACTTTACTAGCACTTTTATGATTCCTAAAGATATTAATTATCAATTGGGAGAAGGTAAAATTTACATTTATGCACAAACGAACGATGGTTTAACAGATGCACTTGGTGCTTTAAACCCTCTGATTGGTGGTGCTGATAATAGTCTAACATTAGATAATACTCCGCCTAAAGTCAGTCTTTATCTCAATGATAATACCTTTGTGGATGGGGGTGTTACGAATGATAGTCCTATTTTTATTGCAAATGTCTCAGATGAAAATGGCATTAATATTGCCAGTGAAGGTTTGGGACATGAATTGCTGTTGACGATAGATGATACGCTGAATATTGCTGTAAATCAGTATTTTATCGCATCAAAAGATAACTATAAAAGTGGACAAGTAAAATATCAAATAAAGGGTTTGACAGCTGGCGAACATCAAATAAAATTAAAAGTTTGGGATACAAATAATAATTCAAACGAAGCTTCGTTACGATTCAGTGTCAATTCAGAAAGCCAAAATCGATTAAAAAATGTATTTAGCTTTCCGAATCCAGCAAAAGAGAACGCAAATTTTAGCTTTGAGCATAATCAAGAAGGAGATGATTTGAATGTGTTTATCGAAATTTTTGATACTTTTGGGCATTTAATTAAACAAATAGACGAGAATGCTTATCGTGTAAGCTCACCATTTAATAAAATTTCATGGAATATTGTAGAAGATTCTGTCTCAAATGTAACTGGTAATTACTTTTATCGTATTTTTGTAAAGTCACTAACAACTGGCTATCAAGCTAGTGGAAGTGGTAAGATTATTTTGCTTAAATAATTCCAGCAAAGAATATTTGGATAAATTTTGTAAAAAAAGGTTTATTGACTACTTTTGATATGCCTCGTTCCAAGAAACTTTAACCTTAAAGACAATGATTAAAAAAATTACCAGCGCTCTAAGAGTGTCTCTGTTGTTTGGATTAACAGTGCCCGCTGTGAACGTCTTTGCTCAAACTACTCGTACACCATCACCAGTTATCCAATCGTTAATAATTACTCCAGACTCTCGTTCGGCTGCAATGGGTGATGCGGGTGTTGCGCTTTCGCCTGGAGATGGCGATGCTAACAGCATTTTCTGGAATCCAGGAAAGATTCCTTTTTCTGGTAAAGATATGGCTGTTTCAGTATCTTACACTCCGTGGTTACGCCAGTTAGTGAATGATATGGGACTTTTGAACGCTAGTTTTTACAAAAAAATCCAAACGAATCAAGCAATTGGATTATCTGTTCATTATTTTGACCAAGGAGAGTTTCAAGCTACTAATAGTACAGGACAATCTTTAGGGAATTTTAATTCTAAAGAGTATTCAGTTTCCCTTTCTTATTCTCGTAAACTTTCTGATAAATTAGGGCTAGGAGTAAACATAAAATACATTAATTCAGCATTGTCTCCACTTACATCAGGTACAGCTGGTACAGTTCAAGTTCAAACAGAATCAACAGTTGGTGCAGATATTGGTTTATTTCATACTTCAAAAAGAGATAAACCTTGGAACTACAACTGGGGTGTAATGATTCAAAATATTTCTGGTCGTGTTTCTTATGGTTTGAATGAATCAAACTTTATTCCAACGAATTTTAAAGCTGGTTTTGCCGCAACGAATACAATTGACCAGCATAACAAATTAACATTAACAGCTGATATTAATAAGTTAATGGTGCCAACTCCGAAAGTAGTGAATGGTAAATTAGAACAACCTTCAACAGCCATTGGTGGAATTTTAGGCTCATTTGGAGATGCTCCGGATGGTTTTAGCGAAGAATTAAAAGAAATCAACGTTTCTCTAGGAGCAGAATATTTATACAATGATTTGTTTGCTTTAAGAGGTGGTTATTTCTTTGAAGATGCCAGTAAAGGTGGACGCAAGTATTTTACAGCAGGTTTTGGTGTGAAATTAGAAAAGAAATTCGGTTTAGATTTCGCTTACTTAATTCCTGTATCAAGTGGAAGTCCGTTAGCACAAACGCTTAGATTGAGCTTACACGCAAACTTTAATGCAGCTCCTAAAGTAGCTACAACTACTACAAACTAGGTTCTGTAGCGTATTAAAAATATCTTTCAATAGTGAAATGGCATCTCAAACGAGATGTCATTTTTTTTAGATAACATTATCAGTGACATCCAAATCCAGCAGTAATAGCGTAATAAGCAATGATTTTAGACAGAGTAAAAAGCCCAGCATTTCAGACAATTAAACAAGTAGCTATTCCTAAAATAGATAGTACAATGCTATCAAATGGCATTCCTGTTCATTATATCAGTATTGGCGAACAGCCTGTTGTTAAACTAGAAATCAGTTTTGATGCAGGTAATTGGTATGAAAAACAAAACGGAGTATCATTATTTGTGGCTAAAATGCTTGGAGAAGGAACAACGAAATATTCTTCTTCGCAAATAAGTGCTTTTTTTGACCAGTATGGTGCATTTATTGAATTTGGTCATGGACTTGACAGAGCTAATATTACAGTTTATGGTTTGACGAAGTATTTGCTAACGCTTTTGCCAATGGTAAAAGAGATATTAGAGAATGCCGTTTTTCCAGAAGACGAATTAGAAAAATTCAAGAAAATACAATTACAAACACTTGAAGTAAATGCAGGGAAAACATCTTTCATTGCTAATAAAGTGTTTAGGAAAAAAGTATTTGGCGATAATCATTCTTATGGAAATTCTTTGGACGAAGAAGCTATTCAAGCTATTAATCGGAATACGTTACTAGATTTTTATCAAAATTTCTGGTTAAGCAAGAAACCCAGAATTTTTCTTTCTGGAAAAATTACAGAAACGGAAGTTAGTCTGTTAGAAGATTTTTTTGGAAAAACTAAAGTTCAGTCGATTGTAAAAGATATTTCGCTCAATAAAGTCGAGTATGATATACTTGAAAAATCTGTACTTATCGAGAAAGAAGATTCTATTCAATCGTCGATTAGAATGGGGAAAGGAATGATGACTCGAAAGCATCCTGATTACTTCAAAATGCTAGTTTTAAATGAGACATTAGGTGGTTATTTTGGTTCAAGATTGATGAGTAATATTCGTGAAGAGAAAGGTCTTACTTATGGTATTTCTTCTAATATTGCTCCCTTTTCAAAAGCTGGATACTTTGTGATTGGCACTGATGTTAAGAGAGAAAATACTCAACAAACAATCGATGAGATTTATAAAGAAATTGATATTCTTCAAAAAGAATTAATCAAAGATGATGAATTAGAAGTAGTTAAGAATTATATGATTGGGTCTTTTGCCGGTTCATTAAATACTCCTTTTGATATTTTAGATCGCTATAAAGTGATTTTATCAGAAGAGCTTCCTTTAGATTTTTATGATTGCTACATTCAGCATATTCAAGCAATAAATGCTGAAATGGTTTTAGAAGCGGCGAATCAACATTTAGTTACAGATTCGCTTATCGAAATCGTTGTAGGCGGAAAATAATTCATTTTTTGATTTTTTATTTAGGATTTTTTTGCTAAATTATAGCATTATAACAAAACAAAAATCACACTATGAAAAGAGTATCTAATCTTATTTATCACAAAGGAAATACTGTTACCGTTATTGATGCTTCTAAAACTGTTTACGAAGCGCTTGAGATTATGTCTCAGAAAAATATTGGAGCGCTTGTGGTGTATAACCAAGATGATTTTGTAGGAATACTAACCGAGCGAGATTATGCCCAAAAGGTAATCGTAAAAGGAAAGCATTCAAATGATACGCTGGTGTCTGAAATTATGGAGTCTGAATATCCATCTGTGAAATTTGAAGATTCTATTGAGACATGTATGGAAATTATGTCGGCAAAACATATTCGTTATTTACCTGTAATTGCCGATAAACACGTTGTAGGAATTGTTTCGATGGGCGATGTAGTTCGTTATATTATTGAAGACCAAAAAGCCACTATTAGCCATTTACAGAATTTTATATCAGGAGGTGGGATGTGAAAATTTCGGATTACTAGACTCGCTGAATCTAGTAATCCGAAAATATTATATGTCGAATCCTGCTAAATCTTTGAATTCATTGATTCGTGCAGTAAGTTCTTCGTCGCTTAAATTGACGATACGCTCAGTTCCAAATTTTTCTACACAGAAAGAAGCCATTGCCGAACCATGAACGATAGCTCTTTTCATATTTTCAAAGCTGATGTCGTCTGTTTTAGCTAAAAAACCAATAAAACCACCTACAAAAGTATCGCCAGCACCAGTTGGGTCAAAAACTTCTTCCAATACCAAAGCAGGGCAAAAGAATAATTTATCTCCTTGGAAAAGTAAAGCTCCGTGTTCACCTTTTTTAATGATTAATGTTTTGGGACCCATTGCCATAATCGTTTTGGCAGCAGTTCTAAGAGAATAATCACCAGAAAGTTGACGAGCTTCTTCATCATTGATACAAAGTACATCAACCATTGTAAGTACTTTTTTCAAATCATCCATTGCGATGTCCATCCAGAAATTCATGGTGTCCATTACAACTAATTTTGGACGTTTTGCTAAACGTTCAATTACTGTAATTTGCACTGCTGGTGTTAAATTTCCCAACATTAAGTATTCACAGTCTTGATATTCGTTTGGAATGATAGGGTCAAAAGTGGCTAAAACATTCAATTCAGTCACTAAAGTATCACGAGAATTCATATTGTTGTGATAACGACCAGACCAAAAGAAGGATTTTTCTCCTTTTTTAATTTGTAAACCGTTTGTATTAATTCCTTTATTTTCAAGAAGTTGAATGTATTCTTGTGGGAAATCTTCGCCAACAACGGCTACAAGATTTACGGGGATTTTAAAGTAAGAAGCAGACAAAGAAATGTATGTTCCTGCACCACCAATGATTTTGTCCGTTTTGCCGTAGGGTGTTTCGAGGGCGTCAAAAGCTACCGAACCAATTGCTAATAAACTCATTTAGAATATTTTAGAATATTGAAATAATCATGCAATTTACAGATTTTTCAAGTGTGAATGCAGGGCTTGTTTATAAAATTGACGCTGAAGTAGAAAAACATCAAGAAATGCTTTTGAATATTTTGTGTAAAACTGCTAAAATCTTGTATCTTGAGGAAAACGACTGAAGGATATTACTAAGATTACAATTTTTGAAAATAGCTGACGTTCTCTCAAACAGGAATCTAGCGAAGGATTGGCTAAAGTATAGGTCTTTGCGGGAATTCAATATTAAATTTTTAAATTTGTAAGATAGTTTATTCAGAAACAACAGCATTTGCTGTTTTGAAGAGCTTTTATTTGAGTGTTAATTGCTTTTAAACAGTCCTCTTAATAATCCTTATTGAAAATTACACATGATTCAACTTCAAGCTGGCAAATACAAACAAGTAATTTCTCGACTTTGGAAACTGTCGATTATTGGTTTTATTGCATTTATATTATACATTATTGCCGTTCAATATAATTTTTTATGGCTTTTCGGTGGGATGCCAAGTTTGCAAGAACTGGAAAATCCTAAAAGCCAAATTGCTTCTGTTTTGATTTCGGAAGATGGCGTAGATTTAGAAAAATACTTCCGTGAAAATCGTTCTCCTGTAGAATATGAAGAACTTTCTCCTAATATCATCAATGCACTTATTTCAACAGAGGATGCTCGTTTTACACAGCATTCTGGAATTGATTTAAGAAGTATTTTCAGGGTAATTACCCACTTTGGGCAAGCAGGTGGAGGAAGTACCCTTTCGCAACAATTAGCCAAAAACCTTTTTGATACTCGTAGATTAGATCCAACAGAAGATGGACCAAGCTATAAAGGTTTATTAGCCAAAATACCTTTGGTAAGAACCGTCATTGCAAAAACAAAAGAATGGATTTTGGCGATTCGACTAGAAAGTCGCTATACCAAGCAAGAAATTTTAAAGATGTACTTGAATGAAGTAGAGTTTGGGAATAATGCTTATGGAATCAGAGTTGCCTGCAAAACCTATTTTGGTAAAAATGTTGGTAATGTAAGTGTTAAAGAAGCCGCTACTTTAGTTGGAATGTTACAAAATCCATCTTTGTATGACCCACGTCGTCATCCAGAAAAATGTACGATTAGAAGAAATGTAGTACTTAGCCAAATGAATAAGTATGAACATTTATCTGAAGAAGAAATGCTTGCTTTGCAAGAAGAATCTTTAGGACTTAAGTTCAAGGTTGAAAATCAAAATACTGGACAAGCTCCTTATTTGCGTGAAGCAGTAAAAAGACAATTGCAAGAAATTATTGCTGATTTGAACTCGACCAGAGACGACGACGATAAGTTGAATTTATATACAAGTGGGCTGAAAATTTATACTTCTATTGATTCAAGAATGCAGGCCTATGCCCAATCGTCTTTAGATGACCACATGCGAAATCAACAAAAATTGTTTTATGCACATTGGAAGGGGAGAAATCCTTGGGTAAATGAAAAAATGCAAGAAATAAAAGGCTTTTTGAAAGATGCGATGAAACGTACTCAACGTTACAAAGCCTTGATGGAAGAATTTGATGGAGACGAAGAAGCAGTTTGGAAAGTATTAAAAACCCCTGTAAAGATGACGGTGTTTTCTTGGCAAGGTGATAGAGATACAACACTGTCTCCGCTTGATTCGATGAGTTATTATAAAAGAATTTTGAATTGTGGTTTTATGGCGATGAATCCAAACGACGGGCATATTAAAGCTTGGGTAGGAGGAATCAATTTTAAATATTTCAAATTTGATCACGTAAAACAAAGCAAGCGTCAGCCAGGCTCTACTTTTAAGCCTTTTGTTTATGCAACTGCACTTGAAAACGATGTTGTAAATTTATGTGGAAACGTAGTTGATGAACCTGTAACTTTTGAGATTGAAGATGGCAGAGAATGGACACCACAAAACTCAACGGGTAGTTATTCTTATGCTTCAATGTCGCTTCGTCATGCAATGGGACTTTCAATTAACTCTGTTTCTGCCGGTTTAATGAAATTATTAGGCCCCAAAAAAGTAGCTGAATTTGCCAACAGAGTAGGAATTCAAAGTACTTTAATGGAAGTGCCTGCTCTGTGTTTGGGAGCTAGTGAAGTATCCGTTTATGAGCAAGTAGCAGCTTATAGTACCTTTATAAATCAAGGTTATCGGATTGAACCAATCATCATTCTGAGAATAGAAGATAAAAATGGGAATGAGTTGAAACGTTTCGAAACAACTACAAAACAAGTAATTAGTGCTGATTTAGCATATAAAATGACATATATGTTGAAAGGGGCTGTACAAGAGTCAGGAGGAACTGCCCAAGGTTTAAATCGTTATAACTGTGCTCAAGGTAATGATATTGGTGCTAAAACAGGTACTACTTCAAATTATTCTGATGGTTGGTTTATGGGTGTTACTCAGAATTTAGTAGCTGGTGTTTGGGTTGGTGGCGATGATAGAAGTATTCACTTCAGAAGTCTGGCATTGGGGCAAGGTGCAAAAATGGCAATGCCAGCTTATGCTAACTTTATGGATAAAGTATATGCAGACCAAACTTTGGCAATGGCAGGTTTCAAAAAAGAGCCTTTCAAAAAGCCAGATGGAGTAGATTTAGGCTGTAATACTTATACTGTAGATTCAACCCAAGTGCAAGTTCCAACGGCTAAGCCAAAAGAGGAGGAAGGATTCTTGAAATAATATTTTAAGAATTGAGGGCTGAATAAAAGAAACACAACTAATTGGCGATTAATCTAACCATGAAAAATAAATTACAAATTGAGCCTAAAGCTCAGAAACCGAAATATCAACAAATTGTAGATGAAATCATTGAGAGAATCCAACAAGGACTTTTAAAAAGAGGTGATCAGCTTCCTACCATTAATGAAATTACGGCTTCTTTGGGTGTTGCTAGGATGACTGTAATTCGGGCTTATGAAGAGCTTCGAGAAAGAGGTATCGTGGCGGCTCAACATGGAAAAGGATATTATATCGCTTCAACAAATATTCAGGCTTCTATGCACGTTTTTGTGCTTTTTGATGCAATGAACGCCTACAAAGAAGTCCTTTTTCATGCTATGAAAGAGGCTTTGGGCGAAAACGTTTCTATTGATTTATTTTTTCATTATCATGATTTAAAGGTTTTTGAAAATGTTATTGTCAATAATATCGGTAATTACAATTTCTACATCATCATGCCTCACTTTAATGAAGATGTTTCTGATATTGTTAAGCAAATATCGAAAGATAAGTTATTGATATTGGATATTGATGTTGAACAACTGGATGAAGATTACGCAGTTTTGTATCAAGATTTTGAACAAAATTTTTATCAAGGACTCTCTGAAGCATTACCAATGTTAAGAAAATATGAAAGTCTTACTTTGTTCCTCAGTAAAAATCAATTTCAATATACTCCGAAAGGTATTTTAATTGGCTTCAATAAGTTTTGCGAAGAGTATCAGGTGAAAGGCGAAATCGTTGATAATCTTGATGTAGAAAATTTACAGAAAGGGCATGCGTACATTCTTTTTTTGGAAAATGACTTGGTGAGATTCGTAAATTTTACCCATAAAAAGCATTTGAAATTAGGAGAAGACATTGGTTTACTTTCTTATGATGATACGCCGATTAAAGAGATTTTAGCAGAAGATGGCATCACAACAATTTCAAATGACTTTGTTCAGATGGGGAAAATGGTTGGAAGGATGGTGCATAATCGTCAGAAAGGAAAGATTGCTAGTACAAGTTCGCTGATTGTTAGAGGTTCATTATAGCATCATTCCTACTTAGAATCATGCTATAATGAATAATATTATTGGTCGTTAATTACTTTTAATTGCTCTTTAAGTTTCAAGGCTTTTGCTTTGCCTAACAGGCTTTCTAACTCTGCTGGAGTAGCTTTATAAATGTTACTGACCGTACCAAAATGCTTCAATAGTTTTTCTGCGGTGTGTTTGCCGATACCGTCAATACTTTCTAATTGACTAATAATAAAATTTTTAGAACGTTTGTCTCGGTGTTTTGTAATACCAAATCTATGGGCTTCGTCACGAAGGCGTTGAATCAGTTTTAACGACTCTGATTTTTTATCAATGTATAAAGGAATGCTATCTTCAGGGAAATAGATTTCTTCCAAACGTTTAGCAATACCAATAATTGGGATTTTTCCATACAATCCTAAATTCTTCAAAGCATCCGCCGAAGCACTTAGTTGTCCTTTCCCACCATCAATGATAATCAAATCTGGTAAGTCGGCTTCTTCTTCAATGAGTCTTGTATATCGTCTGGTTACAACTTCGTACATTGTTGCAAAATCGTTTGGTCCTTCTACTGTTTTTGGTGTAAAATGACGATAATCTTTTTTCGAAGGCAATCCATTTTTAAAGCAAACCATCGCCGAAACAGGGTTTGTCCCTTGAATGTTCGAGTTATCGAAGCATTCGATATGACGAGGAATAGCTTTTAATTGTAAATCATTTTTGAGCGTCAATAAAATTCTCATTTTGGTATCGCCAGCACTTTCTTCAGAAGCTTGTCGGTCAGCTTTTTCTTTTTTGAAATACAATACATTCTTCAAAGACATATCCAACAATTTTTTCTTATCTCCAATTTGTGGAATGCTATTTTCAACACCCTTTAAATCTACCGCTAGTGGGATGTTCGTAATTACTTCTTTGGCTTCGCTTTCATACTTATCACGCATTTCCCAAACCATCATCGTCAGAACATCTTCGTCAGTTTCATCAAGTTTTTTCTTTACTTCTAACGATTGTGTTTGAGTGATGAAGCCATTTAATACTTTCATGAAATTGAAGTAAAAAGCATTTTCGTCTGAAACGATTGAGAATACATCCACATCTTTAATATTTGGATTTACAACCGTCGATTTACTTTGGAAATTGACTAAGTAAGTCAACTTTTCTTTAAACTCCTGAGCTTCTTCAAAGGCAAGTTTAGAGGCTGCTTCCAACATTCTTTCTTCAAAGTATTGTTTCGGCAGACTCATGTTACCTTTCAATATATTTTTGGCTTGGTCAATTTCTTTTAAATAATCATTTTCAGTTTGAAGCCCTTCGCAAGGACCTTTACAATTGCCAATATGATATTCTAGACAAACCTTGAATTTTCTGTCTTGAATATTTTTTTCACTAAGATTCAAATTACAAGTTCTGAAACTATACAGCTGATTGAACATTTCCAGAATAGCATACATGGCTTTCTGATTGGCAAAGGGTCCGAAAAAAGTACCTAATTTTTTATCAACCCTTCTAATGGTGATGATTTTTGGGAAAGCCTCATTAGTAATGCAGATGAACGGATACATTTTATCATCCCTCAGCAAAATGTTGAATTTAGGCTGAAATTGCTTGATAAGTGTATTTTCTAATAGCAGAGCATCAAATTCTGTATGGGCAATGGTAAATTCAAGATTTCTAATTTGGCTAACCAAACGCTTTGTTTTTCTATCATGTTGGTTAGATTTTGCAAAATAACTACTTACTCTATTCTTTAAATTTTTTGCTTTACCTACATAAATTACTGTTCCTTCATCATCAAAATATCGATATACACCCGGAAGTTCGGGTACTTTAGCTAAAGCACTTTTGTAATCAAACTCAGTCATATTGTTTTATTTAGAATACAAATTTACTAAATAAAATGCACCCCATTCTGGAAATTTATACTTAGAAAATTACAAAATAATTAAAGAATAAATATTGTACGGCTTTGTTGGTATGATATTCTTGAAATAGATTTTTCTTATTTTTAAATAGAATTTATAGTTGTATTCTATTTATTCGTTAAGGTTTCAATAAGGCTAATTTTGATATATTTATATTATTTTATCAAAAAATGCAATAATACTAAAATGACATAAATGAAATCAAGTGCTTGGTTATCAATAACTTGTAAAATGTTAAAATAATATTGGTTGATATTTCAAAAATTATAAAAAGTATCAAAATGATACAATAAACATTATCAAAATGATACATTAATAAAAAATTGACTTCAAACAAAAATGAAATAAAATATTAGAATATAAATAATCAGTTTGTTATGAAATTAAATTAAACATATATTTACAAGGATTTTCAACCAAAAATCTAATTTTTTCAATCAAAAACCCAATTTTATTATGAACACAAAATTTTACTCTACATGGAGGGGTATGCTTTTGTCGTGCGTATTTTTACTAAGTACGTTCTTAACAATGGCACAAGACAGACGAGTAACAGGGAAAGTTACTGGCATGGATGGTCAGGGAATTCCTGGAGTCTCGGTTCTTCTAAAAGGCACACAAACAGGTGTATCAACAGATGCAAACGGTAGCTTTGCAATTAATCTCAAATCAGGTAAGGATGTATTGTTAATTTCAGCGATTGGCTATAAAAGCACTGAAGTTAAAGTTGGCTCGCAAAGTAATGTAGATGTTAAGTTAGCAGAAGATGTTTCAGCACTTGACGAAGTAATTGTTACAGGTTATTCAAGTTCAAACAAAAAAGAATCAACTGCTGCTGTTGCTACTGTTAAAGCAAAAGATTTAACAGTTGTTCCTTCTGGTAACGTTGAACAACAATTACAAGGACGTGTAGCGGGTGTTACATTAATTACAAACGGACAGCCTGGAACAAGTTCAATTATTCGTGTTCGTGGATTTGGTTCAATCGGACCAGCTGGTTCTAATGATCCTCTTTATGTAGTTGACGGAGTTCCAGTACAATCTACAGATTTCCTTTCTCCAAATGATATTGAGTCAACTACGGTATTGAAAGATGCTGCTGCTGCTTCTATCTATGGTGCTCGTGCTGCGAACGGTGTAATCGTTTACGTAACTAAAAGAGGTACTAAGAAAGCTAGAAAAATGGAAGTTACTTATGATGGTGTTTATGGTGTAACAGACCCTAACGCAGCGGGTGCTCCTAAAAATTTAACTCCTCAAGAAGAAGCTGATTGGACTAAAATTGCACAAATCAACACAAATATTGCTAATAAGCTATCTCGTACTGCTAATCCAACTGAATGGGCTAATGGTTTGAAGCACCCACAATATGGTAATGGTGAAACAGCTACTATTCCCAATTATTTATATGCAAATGGTCAGAGTGGTGTTTATGGTACGGTTGATATCGCTGCTGTTAGAGCTGCTGCACAAGCAGATCCTTATGGTGTATTTTTGATTAAGCCAAACATGGCTGGAACAAACTGGTATAAAGAAATTACTAGATCTGCTCCTTTAATGAGACATAGCCTTGGTTTAAGTGGTGGAACAGAAAATGGTCGTTATTACTTCGGTCTTTCTGCTCAACAACAAGATGGTATTTTGATTACTAACAGTTTCAAAAGATATAGTTTCAGAGCTAACTCAGAATTTGATTTAGGTAAAAGAGTAAGAATTGGTGAAAACTTACAATTTACTTATCGTTCAGTATTAGGACAATCTGGTGCTACAAACGGTTTGGGTATTGCTCAAGACGAGTCTCCAATTTTGGCTGCATATCGTATGCCAAGTATCATCCCTGTTTATGATGAATTAGGCAATTATGCAAGTACTAAAGCTGGTGGTTTTAACAACCCAAGAAACCCTGTTAGGCAATTAAGAAATAATAATACCAACGACAATAACTTCAATGCTAATGGTTTTGGTAACGTTTACGTTGAAGTAGATCCTATTGCAAATTTGACATTACGTACAAGTATTGGTGGACAATTTAATAGTTATTATTTCAAAGATTATGGTTATAAATACCTTGGAGACTCTGAGCCAGAAGGAAACAACAGTTTCAGCGAAGGTTCTGGATTTAACTTCTCGTGGGTATTTACAAACACTGCTGCTTATAAGGCGAAATTTGGTAGCCATTCAATTAGTGCTTTAGCTGGTATTGAAGCTTTGAACACTGGTAAAGGAAGACAAATTTCAGGTTCAGGTATAAACCCATTCTCAACAGATTTAGACTACGTAAACTTGAGTAAAGTTCAAAACCCACAAGTAAACTCTGGTTTATTCAGTGGTGTTAATTTCTATTCATTGTTTTCTAAAGTAGATTATAGTTTACAAGATAAATATTATTTATCTGCTGTAGTTCGTCGTGATGGTTCTTCAAGATTTGGTGCAAACAACCGTTATGGTGTGTTCCCTGCATTCTCTGCCGCTTGGCGTATGAGTAGTGAAGATTTCATGAAAGAAATACCATTCATTACTGATTTAAAAATTCGTGGAGGTTGGGGACAAATGGGTAACTCTAACCCTGTAGATCCAAGTAACCAATACTCATTATTTGGATCTAATAGAGGTAATTCGTATTATCCAATTTCAGGTACAAACAACGGTGCTGATGAAGGATATTACAGAACTCGTATCGGTAACAACAATGCTAAATGGGAAACAAGTACAACCACTAACATTGGTATTGATGCAACGTTCTTGAATGGTAAGCTAGAAGCTGTAATTGATTTCTGGAGAAAAGATACTAAAGATTTATTATATCAAGTACCTATTCCTGGAGTTGTTGGTGTATTAGCATCTGCTCCTTCTGTGAACATTGCAAGTATGAGAAACCAAGGTCTTGATATTCAGTTAATCAATCATGGTAAATTTACGCAAGATATTAAGTATGATATTACTTGGAACAGTTCATTCTTAAGTAACAAAATTACTTCATTGACAGAATCAATTAAATTCTTCAGTGGCGCTGCTTATCGTGGTATCAACCCAATCAGAAATGCTGTAGATCAACCAATTTCTTCTTTCTTTGGATATCAAGTAGCAGGTTATTTTGCTACTAAAGAAGAAGCGGAACAATCTACTCAGACAGGTGCTGGTGTTGGTCGTTTCAAATATGTTGACGTTAATGGTGATGGAAAAATTACTCCAGATGATAGAACGTTCTTAGGTAATCCAGTTCCAGTTTATACAGGTGGTATTACTTTAGATGTTAAGTATAAACAGTGGGATTTCTCTACTTACTTATACACTTCATTGGGTAACAAAATCTTCAATATGTCTAAATGGTACACTGCATTCTATGGTTCATTCCAAGGTTCAGGAAAAGGTGCTATTGCCAAAGAATCATGGACTCCAGCTTTAGGTAACAATGCAAAAGCTCCTATTTGGGAAAGTGAATCTAACATCAGTACAAATGGAGCTGAAAACTCTTGGTATGTTGAAGATGGTTCTTATTTAAGAATGACTAACATCTCTGTAGGTTACACGCTTCCAAAATCGTTGATTTCTAAATTAGGTATTAGTAAAGCAAGAGTAAGTGGTTCTGTGACAAACATTTTCACAATTACTTCTTATTCAGGTCTTGATCCAGGTGTGGGTGGTGCTGTTGATACTAACTTCGGTATTGATGTTGGTAACTATCCAGTAGCAAGAGGTTTTAACTTAGGTTTAAACTTAACTTTTTAAACAATTATAATTTACAATTTGTAGTGTATGAATATGACAAAACTGATTATTTATAAGATTAAATATTGTTTTGTTTGTTCTGATAACAGGTAAAATTATAAAAAGATATAATCAATGAAAACAACAATAAATTTTAAGAAGTCTTTGATTGCCACGTTTGCTGTGGCTTCAATTACATTCTCCTGCAAAGATAGCTTTTTGGAAGTGTTACCAACAGGCTCTTTAGGAGTATCCCAATTATCAAGTGCAGCTGGTGTAGAGGGAACTTTACTTGGTGCTTACTCGATGATGTTGGGTAAAGGGTTTACGCAATTAGCTGGACCAAATAACTGGGTATTCGGAAGTATTTTGGGTGGTGATGCCAATAAAGGAACTGACCCTGGAGACTTTTCTGCTATTAACCCAATTCAACGTTATGAGGCTGACCCTACTAATGGTGAATTTAATGGTACTTGGAATGCTAAATACGAAGGTATCAGTAGAGCAAATGCTACGATTAGATTAGCTACTGGTTCAACAGCTTTGACTGATGCTGATAAGAAAAGAATCATCGGTGAAGCAAGATTTATTAGAGGTCACTTCTATTTCGAATTGAAAAAGATATTCAATAATGCTCCTTATATTGACGAAACTGTTGATTATGGAACAGGTATTGAAAAAGTGACAAATGCTGCGGATTTATGGAGTAAAATTGAAGCTGACTTCAAATTTGCTTATGATAATTTACCTGAAACACAAGGTGCAGCAGGTAGAGCAAATAAATGGGCAGCAGCTTCTTATTTAGCCAAAGCTTATATGTTTGAAAAGAAGTATGCAGAAGCTAAAGCTTTGTTTGATTTAATCATTGCAAATGGTAAAACTACAAATGGCAAAAAATACGGTTTGGTATCTAATTATGCACAAATTTACAATGCCGCTAACGATAACCACGAGGAGTCAATCTTTGCAACACAAACTTCAATGAATACTGGTGATGTTTCGAACTCAAACTCTTATGATGTTTTGAACTACCCATATAACACTGGTGCTGATGGTCCTGGTAACTGTTGTGGATTCTTTGCACCAAGTTTCGACTTAGTGAACTCGTTCCGTACAGATGCAAATGGTTTACCATTATTAGATAATTCATACAATAGTGCAGCGAATGCAGTTAAAAATGATTATGGTGTTGAATCTAAAGACGCATTTACTCCAGATGCAGGAAATCTTGACCCTCGTTTAGATCACTCGGTTGGTCGTCGTGGTATTCCATATTTAGATTGGAAAGAGCACCCAGGTAAAGATTGGATTCGTTCTCAACCTTACTCTGGTCCATATTCAACTAAAAAATATGTTTATTACAAGTCTCAAGAAAATACATTAACTGATGGTAGTGGTTGGACAAGAGGTTATTCTGTAATGAACTATACAATTCTTCGTTATGCAGATATTTTATTGATGGCTGCCGAAGCAGAAGTTGAAGTTGGTTCTTTAGCAAAAGCGCAAGAGTATGTAAATATGATTCGTACAAGAGCTGCTAATAAAGCTTCATGGGTTACAAAAAATGGAGCACCAGCTGCTAAATATGTAATCGGAACTTATGATACTCCTTGGACTGATAAAAACGTTGCTCGTACAGCTGTTCGTTTTGAACGTAAATTAGAGCTATCGGGTGAAGGTCACCGTTTCTTCGACTTAGTACGTTGGGGTATTGCTAAAAGTACTTTAGATGCTTACCTAGCTAACGAAGCTAAAGTATTAAGTACAATGTTTGCTGGTGCTAAATTTACTACTGGAAAGAGCGAATATATGCCAATTCCACAAACACAAATTGATATTCAAGGAAAAGATATTTTAAAACAAAATCCTGGATATTAATCTATAGTAGGAATATTATCAAAAAAATAAGCGGGTGGCAATTTGCCATCCGCTTATTTTTTTGATACAACTTTATTCCTTTTTTCCCTGATTGACTTAACGATTCTAACAGCTGACATAATAATAATAGCAAATAGAATTAATCCTAAAATACCCCAAATCCAATCAACGGTATTCTTTAAAACGACTAGAAAAACAATAGCAAAAAGAAAGATGGTTGCAATTTCATTAAACAACCTTAATTGAAAACCTGTGAATCTATATTTATCATTTCGTAATTCTAAGATTATTTTCCGACAATAGAAATGATAAAAAACTAAACCTATTACAAAACTCAACTTCAAATGTAACCAAGCTTGTGAAACAAAACTATCCCACCATAACCAGTAAATCATTGTTGTGCCAGAAATGATTGTTAACCACATTGCAGGAACCATGATGGCATTAAAAAGTACTTTTTGCATACGTTTGTACTCTTTTTGTAAAATTTGCCTTTCAATTTCTGGTTTTTCGTTGGCTTCAGTATGATATACAAATAATCGAGGTAAATAGAAAAGCCCAGCAAACCAACTAGTTACAAAAATGATGTGTATTGCTTTGATATGATTATATTCCATTACTTATATCATTTTCAGTTGATTTCTTTGCGATGATATTTTTTGAAAAAACTATTAATTTTCATTTCAATGACTCCTAAAATAGCTTCTTTAAAAATATTAGCAGACATTTTTGAAACACCTTTGGTTCTGTCTGTGAAAATGATTGGTATTTCAGCAATTTTAAATCCATATTTCCAAGCAGTAAATTTCATCTCTACTTGAAAAGCATAACCCACAAATTTAATGGTATCTAAATTGATGGTTTTAAGTACTTTTGAATGATAGCATTTAAACCCAGCTGTAACATCCATAATGGACATCCCTGTGATAAAGCGAACATAATATCCTGCGAAATACGACATTAAAACTCTTCCCATTGGCCAGTTTACAACGTTTACACCACTCACATATCGAGAGCCTATTGCCATATCCGAACCACCGTTTACGCAGGCGTCGTAAAGTTTAACAAGGTCTTCTGGGTTATGTGAAAAATCGGCATCCATTTCAAAAATATACTCATAATTATTGGCAAGTGCATACTTGAATCCATGAATATAAGCTGTACCCAAACCGAGCTTCCCTTTTCTTTCTTGTAAATGCAATCTATTTTGCCCAAATTCTTCTTGTAATTCTTTTACTTTTATTGCCGTGCCGTCAGGCGAACCATCATCAACAATTAGTAAATCGAAGCTTGGTTCTAAACTCATTACTTTACGGACAATAGCTTCAATATTTTCAATTTCGTTGTATGTCGGTATAATTACAAGACGAGAGATCATTATGGAATATTAGAAGGTTAAAATTTAATATTAATGCAAAGTTACGAAAAACTATATCATATTACAGATTACCATCCTTATTAGGTCAAGGACTAAAGTATATATTTTTCAATACTTTATCTGTTTTAGGATAATGACACTTTTTCATAAACATGCCTTTGAGTTTGATTTAATATAACTATTTAATTGTATAATTGTACTTTGTTTATTGGTTGCTGTTTGGAATTTACATTGCGTTCTACTAAATAGAATTAAATGAGGAGTGTTTAAATTCCAATTATTATCATTTTTAACAAGTTTTAAGAAAATGTATCGTCGTTAACAAAAATAATTTCAAATTATAGCAAACATTTTTTGCGTTTCATAGATGTAATAGTATTTTTGCATTAAATTTATAGAACAGTATAGAACACATAAATTACTGACTAAACAAATTAAACAAATCAATAACAAAGACAATGGCAAACATCACATTAGGCGACAAAGAGTATTTCGCAGGAATTGGTAAAATACAATTTGAGGGAAAAGAATCAGATAATCCTTTAGCATTCAAATGGTATGATGAAAATCGTATTATTGGAGGAAAAACAATGAAAGAGCAAATGCGTTTTGCAATTGCTTATTGGCATACTTTCTGTGGAACTGGTGCTGACCCGTTTGGTCCAGGTACAAAAGTATTTCCATGGGATGCAAAAAATGAAATTGTAGGAAGAGCGAAAGATAAAATGGATGCTGCTTTTGAATTCATTACTAAAATTGGTGCGCCATATTATTGTTTTCATGATATTGATTTAGTTGATGAAGGAAGTTCTTTATCAGAATATGAAAGTAATATGCAAGCCATTGTTGACTATGCGAAACAAAAACAAGCAGCAAGTGGCGTGAAATTACTATGGGGTACTGCCAATGTATTCTCTAATCCACGTTATATGAATGGGGCTTCAACAAACCCTGATTTCTCTGTATTAGCTCATGCTGGTACTCAAGTGAAAAATGCTATTGATGCAACAATTGCTTTAGGAGGAGAAAATTATGTGTTCTGGGGTGGTCGTGAAGGTTACATGACTTTATTGAATACTGATATGAAGCGTGAGTTAGCACATCTTGGTAAATTTCTTACGATGTCTCGTGACTATGCTCGTAAAAATGGTTTTACAGGTAAATTCTTCATCGAACCAAAGCCATGTGAACCAACGAAACATCAATATGATTTCGACTCTGCTACAGTAATTGGTTTCTTGAAAGAATATGGTTTAGAAAATGACTTTATGCTGAATTTAGAAGTAAATCATGCTACTTTGGCTGGACACACTTTCCAACATGAATTACAAGTAGCAGCTGATAACAATATGTTAGGAAGTATGGATGCCAACCGTGGAGATTATCAAAACGGATGGGATACTGACCAATTTCCTACTAATTTGAATGAATTAGCAGAGTCTATGTTAATTATTTTAGAAGCAGGAGGTATTACCCAAGGAGGTATCAATTTTGATGCTAAGACACGCAGAAATTCAACAGATTTAGAAGATATTTTCTTAGCACATATCGGTGGAATGGATGCTTTTGCTCGTGCATTAGTAATAGCTGATAATATTTTGGAAAAATCTTCTTACAAGAAATTGCGTAAAGATCGTTACGCTTCTTTTGATAGTGGAAAAGGTGCTGAATACGAAGCTGGTAAATTAACTTTGGAAGATTTAAGAAATTATGCTTTTGAAGTAGGAGAGCCTAAAGCGACTAGTGGTAAACAAGAATTGTTTGAAAATATCATCAATCAATTTATCTAATCTGGGCTTCCCTTGAAAATTGTTTTTCGATATTGCTTTACGATAAAATCCACTCATGTTCTGGGTGGATTTTTGCTTTCATCTGAGGTGCTTTATTTAAAAAATACAATTTTGTTTGATTTT
>NZ_JAYGIL010000017.1:0-45857 GCF_034931025.1 Arcicella gelida
AAGAATCCTACCAAAACCTTTATGCAACTCTGGACTGAATGTATTAATATATTCACCAAATGGACAAATATTCAAGTGTCTCATAATCAAATATTTACAAAAACCTTCGGGTAGAGTACATTTTTGCTTACAAGGTTTCGTGTTTTTTATATTGAGTACAATTCTTGTAGTATTAAGACTGAATTAATTGAGGATGAAAATATATAATAAAGGCTTTATTATTATTAATCTTCACTCATGGCATGACTGACAGAAGGATGTTAATACTCAAAATAATTTGATATTCATGCTATGAGTATAGTATTGATGTGAGCGTGATACCCTTTTTACTTTTGAGTCGTAGAAGACAGACCTTCTACTAATTGATGCAAAGAAAAGTGAAAGGGATAAAAAAGTAGTTGTGACTGCAAATAATTGATTGTAATATAGTGTTGGAGCTATTGTTTATTGAAATATTTTGCTACATTCGACCTTGTTAGAGTTATCTCCAATTGTAAAAGCGACAGCAAAAACAAATGTTATATAATTGTTGAATGATGACTTTCTGACGTTCGTGTTGTGTTTGAAAATATACCAATAATGGCTAAAGAATCACTCTCTCAAAAGTAAGTTCAATATATTTTACACATAAAACATTAACAAAATGAAAAATGTAATATGCTTTTTGTCCTTACTCTTTTGTTCTTCTTGCACAATAAATCAAACAGAATACTATGCCATAAGCAAAACGCAAATTAAAGTCTATTATGCTGGAGAAACCTTTATAGATTATATAAAACCGAATGAAGTTTTTATACTATATAATAAAAGCTGGAAGAGTAAATCCAAAGTGAAATATGATAATCTAAAAGGATATATTTACACTAAATCTTCGCTGGATTACACATACACCACTAAACCAAATGTAAGTATAGAAAAAGATTTTAATTCTAATTCGAGCATCCCAAGAATAATTAATACTGGACCTCGTGGGGGCAAATATTATATAAATAAAAATGGCAATAAAACTAAACTTACCGCTATTGAGAACTCTACTAATTGTATCAATTGATACAGTTCAGAGAACACGCTATTATGAAATTTTGACGTTCTTTTACTAATGTTAAAGGTCATAAATTCCCCCCAATCCATTTAAGCTTGCCCCAAACCATTCTTCACAAAACGGAATAATTTCACTCGGTTTTCCTCAAATTTGGTTCATGAACTTAAACATCTGAGTTCAGAAAACAACCAAAACATTTATAGCAATGAACTTTCCTATTTCCACCATCATCAGCATCGCAATTCCTTTGCTATGTTTAGTTTTCTACAAATTTATTTTTCGCTTGTTGGGCATCATTATTATTCCAGAAGACAAAATCGGTTTAGTCACGAAGAAATTTGTCTTGTTTGGTGACAAAAAATCTCTGCCCGAAGGACGAATCATCGCCACCGAAGGCGAAGCCGGTTATCAAGCAAAACCTTTAGCACCGGGGATTTATTTTTGGTATTGGATTTGGCAATTCGACATTACGCTTCAATCACTTACCATTATTCCAACGGGTCAAATTGGTTTGATTTTAGCCAAAGATGGTAAAGAACTTGAAACAGGGTCTATTTTAGCCCGAAAAATTGAATGTGATGGTTTTCAAGATACAGAATCTTTCTTGAAAAATGGCGGTAGAAAAGGGCGACAAACAGCCGTGATTACCGCAGGTTCGTATAGAATCAATACTTTTTTGTTTGAAGTAGTCATTACCGATATTACTGAAATCCATGAAAACATGGTTGGCATTATTACCACAATGGACGGTGCATCAATTGATGCGGGACAAATTGCTGGTAAGTCGATTGAAGGTCATAATAATTTTCAAGATGCCGACGCATTTTTGAGCAAAGGCGGCAATAAAGGTTTGCAGCAACAAGTAATTTTAGCAGGTTCGTACAACTTGAATCCGTGGTTTGTGAAAGTTGAAGAAATTCACATGACCGAAATACCGATTGGTCATGTCGGCGTAGTAATTTCTTATGTGGGCGAAGAAGGTGTTGACCTAAGTGGCACAGAATTCAAACATGGAAATATTGTTGCAAAAGGTTACAAAGGCGTGTGGGCAGAGGCTTTTGGCCCGGGTAAATATCCAGTAAATACTTATGTACAAAAAATTGAAATTGTACCTACAACCAATTTGGTATTAAACTGGGCAAGTGCAAGGTCGGAGTCGCATCAATTAGATAAAAATTTGTCAACCATTACGGTACGTTCAAAAGATGGTTTCCCATTTAATTTAGATGTTTCGCAGATTATCCACATTCCTAATTATGAAGCACCCAAAGTAATTGCCCGTTTCGGAAATATGCACAATCTTGTAAGTCAAGTACTTGAGCCAACGATTGGGAATTACTTTAGAAACTCAGCACAAGATTCAGACGTGATTTCATTTTTAGGTTCAAGAAAAGAGCGTCAAGAAACAGCCAGAAGATACATTGGCGAAGTACTTTCGCAATACAATGTAAACGCTGTGGATACTTTGATTGGTGATATTGTTCCCCCAGAATCATTAATGAAAACTTTGACAGATAGAAAGTTAGCCGAAGAACAAAAAGTTACTTACGACACCCAGAAAATGGCACAGGAAACTCGCCAAGCTTTGGAAAAAGAAACAGCGATTGCCGACATTCAAAAAGACATCGTAAAAGCTGATCAAGGTGTAATCATTGCTGAAAGAATAGCGGATGCTTCGGTGAAAAAAGCACAAGGTGAAGCCCAAAGTTTGAAATTGCAAGCAGGTGCAGAAGCTGAAAGAGTAAGAGTACAAGCCAGTGCGGAGTCTGAAAGAATTAAGTTAATTGCCAATGCAGAAGCTGAAAAAATCAGTAAAACAGGTACTGCCGAAGCTGAGAAAATTTTAGCGATTGGTAAAGCTGACGCAGAAGCTTACAAATTGGCTGTTTCGGCAATGGGCGAAGGAAATTTTACACAATTGAAAATCACCGAAAGTATTGGTAAAGAGAAAATAAAAGTAATGCCAGATATTTTAATTACAGGCGGCTCGAACGACCAAAACGGAGCTTTGAGTGGTTTGTTGGGCTTACGTTTGATGGAAGAAGTAGGTAAAAAAGCTGATAAAGTAGCGACTGAAACCCCAAAAGAATAATTTAACAGAACAGTATTCCCCAAAACCCGTGAGATTTTCTTACGGGTTTTGTTTTTTGCAGGTTTCGGCAAAATAGAGATTGTCTGTAAAACAGTAGAACAAGTTTCCAACTCGTCAATACAATTGATGATTTTTACGAGTTGGAAACTCCTCCTAAGTTCAATTTCATGCTCTTGCTTGGCGTTGTGCTTCACAACGTAAGAGTCTCAGGCGTTCTCGTATTACATTAATTATATAAGTCACATAATTTAATTATTCTAATCTTCTTTCAAAAAATGAGACAAATGTCTCGCTCTAATTGTGTCATATAGCTTCGTCTTGATATTTGTTGTATTCTACTTTTGTATCAGTATTTAAAAGAAAAAAATGCTGTTTATAATAACATTTAAAAAGAAACAAAATGGAAATGCAACAAAGTAAAACAGACGAGCTTTTCTATCAAGATGCGAGTGCTTTGGCGGAACTAATCCGAACAAAAAAAGTATCGCCTGTTGAAGTAGTGAAAGCACATCTTAATCGCATTGAAGATGTCAATCCCAAAATCAATGCAATCGTAACTATTGCAAACGATGTTCTCGAAATTGCAAAGGAAGCTGAAAAAGCAGTAATAAGAGGTGATGAATTAGGTCCTTTGCACGGTGTTCCTTTCACAGCAAAAGATTCTATTGATTCTGCTAAAATCCTTACACAACGTGGTTCACCTATTTTCAAAGGTCGTGTTCCGGATAATGATGCTACAGCTATTGCTCGTATGAAAAAAGCTGGCGGAATTTTGTTAGCCAAAACCAATCTTCCTGAATTTTCTTATTGGATTGAAAGTGACAATTTACTCACAGGGAAAACAAATAATCCGTGGGATTTAACAAGAACCCCGGGCGGTTCAAGTGGGGGAGAATCTGCAGCAATTGCAGCAGGAATGTCGCCAATTGGATTAGGAACAGACTTGGCAATTTCAGTTCGTGGCCCGGCAGCACAAACAGGAATCGTTTCGCTGAAAGCAACTCACGGACGAATTCCTATGACAGGTGTTTGGCCTCGTGTTCCGCATCGTTTCTGGCATCTGGGACCAATGGCTCGCAGTATTCGAGACCTTGCACTTTCATTTTCGCAATTAGCTGGTGCGGATGGACTTGATAGTTTTTCAAGTAGTGTACCTCGCTTTGACAAAAATGTTTGGCAGCTACCTTATCGTCCTTTGCGAGTTGGTTGGATGACAGGACCTGGATTTGGTCCTGTTGATGCGGAAGTTACAGCAACAGTTAAAGCTGCCGTAGAGGCCCTACAAAGTATAGGAATTTTTGTGGAACAAGTGGGTATTCCAGCACTTGAACGTGACTTTGCGTTAGACGTTTTCAATCGCTTACACATCATGGAAATGAAACCTGCATTTCGACAAGCCACTGCTGGCCGTAGTGAAAATGAAATTTATAAAATGGCGAAAACAATGTTGTCTTTGCCTGACACTTCAATGAATGATTTTATTGATGCAGAGCAAGCCGCAGAACGTATTAAGGACGGTTATGCACAATACTTCCAAAAGTATGATGCACTTATAACGCAGGTGTTGCCAATTCCTGCACACAAGCACGGTGTGGAAGAATTTATAATCGACGGACAAAAAGTAGATGCAATTTATTTGCAAGGTGCAACCGTTCCACTTAATGTAGCAGGTTTGCCGGGCATTTCAATGCGTTTTGGAACAAGCAAAGAAGGTTTACCTATAAATATCCAAATTGTCGGCAGTTGGTTTGCAGAATCAACCATATTGTACGTAGCTTCACTGTTAGAAAAACTAAGTCCTACTCAGGGGCTTCACCCAAGTTTTTAAATTAAAACGATAAAATAACAGTTCTTCCCATTTATTCGGAAGAACTGTTATGTGGTCGAGCAAATTCATTTCTGACACGACTTAGTGTTTTACGAGAAATCCCTAAGTAAGAAGCTACCATATGCAAAGGAACTTTGTTAAATACTTTTGGATATATTTTTTGAAACTCTAAATAACGTTCTTCGGGTGAACTACTGATGAGCAAATAGATTCGTTGCAAACTTGTTTCGTATGCACGGGCTGTGAGCGCATCGTAAAATTGTTTGAAAGCAGGGATTGTCTCAAGTAATTTCAACCAATCCGATTTTTGCCAAACAATAACAGAACTTGCTGTCAACGCTTCAACGTTGTAAAGAGAAGGCGTTTCGTTGTTAAAACTTTCTTGGTCTGTCATCCACCAATTTTCTACGCCAAAACGAACCGTATGTTCGTCTCCATTTTTATCATAACGATAAAGCCGGCAACAACCACTCAAGATAAAACACATTTTTCGCCAAACTTCGCCATCGTGCAAAATCGATTGTGATTTTCGTAGCTTCTTTATAGTACCCAATGCAAGAATAGTCTCAATATCTTCATCTGATATTGCAACTGATGAACGTAGATATTTTTCAAAAACTTCGGTCATTTGCTTAAAATTCAATTTGCTTGCATTAGTAAGTAGTTAGTCAGTTTGACAGGTTTGTAATGCAAGTTTTTGTATATTTTACATGTGTCTATTCATTAATAGTGCATCGCTTAAAATGATCGCCAACTCGTAAATATACACATGTTTGCTGTTTTTAAAGTTAATTAATTGTTACAAACAAAGCTATTATTAGCTTTGTTATAATTTATTTCCGTGGCTGGTCTCCCGACCATAGTTGCTAGGAAATAACGCCAAGAGGGTTTTTTCCTAACTATTAATACCAGTTTTCTTTCATACAATCATCTTTTCAAAAATATCATGAACTATTCTAAAGTCTTTTTTCGTTATAGTTTTCCCCATCTAAAAAACTAATGAAAAAATATAGAAAGAACTGATATGCAGAAACTTAATTTAACAATCACCCTCGAAACGTACAATAACGACACTGAGCTGTCGGTATTAGAAAATAAATTATTGAACGAAGCTCGCAAAGCTACCTACAAATCGTATGCACCTTACTCAAATTTCCATGTAGGTGCTGCCATTCTTTTAGATGATGATACCATTGTGATGGCAAATAACCAAGAAAATGCAGCTTTCCCATCAGGTTCTTGTGCTGAACAATCGGCTATTTTTTGGGTCGGGGCGAACTATCCTGAACGAAAAATAAAATCTATTGCAGTAATTGCTCGTCCCGGAAAAGGTGATGTATTCAGAGGTGTTTCTCCTTGTGGAGCTTGCCGACAAGCGATGTTGGAGTATGAAGTTCGCCAGCAAGAACCTATTCGTTTTATCATGTTAGGAGCAAACAATCAGATTTTGGTCACAGAATCAATTGGAGATTTACTCCCAATCAAATTCACTGATTTTTAAGTTTTTTGTAGAATGCCTAGTAGGCATCTATCTTTGTGCAATGTTAGATTTCCTCCAGAAAAATACTTTTTCAATAGTTTATACTTTCTTTTTGGGCTTAATGCCCATTTTTGCTAGCTCCAGTATAAGCTATTGGCTCATTATGCACGAGCAGGAAGTCCAACATTTTACGATACTTCAATGGACTTTGGTTTATATCGCTTCATGTTTTAGCATGGCTTTTGCCCTTACTCCTACTACTTTCATTGCTTTATTGAGTGGCTATTTCTTGGCCTGGAATGCCTTCGCTCCTATTGCCATTAGTTATTGGCTAGCTTCATACTTGGGTTTTAAAGTAGCGAAATTGATAGATGGTGGAAGATTTCTGAATAAACTTTCAGAAAAACCTAAAGTAAAAGAAGTATTGGATAATCTTCAAAAAGACGAATTCAAGATTATTTTATTGGCTCGTCTTTCGCCTGTTTTGCCTTTTGCCGTTACCAATGTGCTGTTTTCTTTCTCAGGAACGAAACTAAAAAACTTTCTGACCGCAGGTTTTATCGGAATGCTACCAAGAACTATTCTATCAATTTGGTTAGGAACACAAGCACAAGAAATCCGTAAACTGATAGAACACCCAAGTCAGGGAAGTAGTATTCAGTTTATCATTTTTGGATTAATATTGGTGTCTATGTTGGGGTTGGGATACTTTATTAAGAAAGCATTTGGTCGTGGCTAAAGCTTCCCCTTAGCCTTCTCCATATAATACCTACGAGTTCTACCAATTATCACTCCGCCGATTACTCCTGGGGCAATCCAAACTACTAAGCTGGGAATATAAGGAGGATTATTCACCACCAAAAATGCTGTAACCGTAGCAATGTAAGCTCCGCCCATTCTGGAAATATGATTCTGAAACCAATATCTTGCCTGAAAAGGAACAGTATTATCAATTAGTTTCTTCCCTGAAAATACTCTTAAATCTTCTGTAGCCATCAGCAAAGAAAAGATGCCAAAAACATTAAATAAAATGGCATAAAAAGTAATCCCTTTTTGATAAGCCAATACTCCAAAAGTCATCATGGCGAAGGCACTTATGATGGTTAAGATAGCACCAATCCAATCAATTAATTCGGGGGCTAAATTTTTCTTCATACGTACTAATCTTGCTCCCGTGAAAGTATTATAAAAGCTAAAAACAGCAATTCCTGCCAAGAATATCAATCGAAATTCCATTTTGAAGCGAATTAATGCCGTTAATGCTACTAAGAACATCGCCCAATAAAATACATTTCCCCAAAATACATGTGCCTTCCCACCTTTTTGGGCAAACATGGGTACTAAACCAGCAGCGAGTGCTGTAAAACCTGCTACAATATGTACGTACAAAGCCATTTTTAAAATCATTTCCATCTGCGTATTCGTTTTGTGATTTGTGTTTAGATTTTTGTTTTTTGAATGGCTCAAAGGTAGGGCTACCTCACAAAATGGTAAAATACTTGGGGAAATGAACAAGAGATTGGGATGTTTGACAAAGTGGAGGGGACTTTGAACAAATTTGGGACATTTGACAAAGTGAAATTGAGGAAAATAATAGCAGGGAAGTATTCAAAAATCAGGTTGTCGTGTTATGAGTACTACAACCTGATTAATTTTTTATCTATCAATAATTAACATATTTTTCTTCAAAACTACCATCTGCATACAAATCCAAAACACCATAACCCGGAGCTGTTTGCTTATTATTACCTTTCCACCAAGCACCACTTACAGCACCATTACAGATATAGGTTACATTATTATATTGTACTTTATCTCGCAAATGTACGTGTCCGCTCAAGCAAATTTTAACATTGGGATGTCGATAAAATAGATTGATAATTTTAGCGGTATCGGTGTGCATATTACCTCCTGACATTTCCCATTTGTTTACAATGTTATCTTTAATCATTAAAGTAGCTGTAAGAATAGGAATATGCGATAGTACAAGGATTGGCGTGGCTGGATTGGTATTTTTTAGCTCATTTTCAAGCCAAGCAAATTGTTCATCACCTAGTTTACCAATGTACCAAGTATTGTCAAGGTCGAGGTGGACGCTATCGAGGATGATAAACTTCCAGCCACCTTTTTCTATGCTATAATAGGGTTTTGTAAGACTCAATTTATCTAAAGTATATTGTTTGCCATAAACGGCTTGTCCTTTATTGTTTTCACTCCACCAAACATCATGATTTCCTAAACAGTAATGAGCAGGGATAGAAGATTCGGCTTTGATGATGTCTTCCAATAATTTCCATTGACTATTGATGTTGGTCAAGTTTTCTTTGTTCATATCAAAAACAATATCGCCGCCATTCAAGATAAAATCTACTTTAGGACTTTGTTGCTGAACGTGACGAAGACATTTAGCAAATTTTGCAGGAGCTTCTAACTCGTTTTTTAAATGAACATCGGTAAGATGTGCTACTCTTAATACAGGTTTTTTCTCTTTTGAGGAATTAATCAATGAAGGGACTAACATCAAACCTCCAATATTTTTAATGACTGATCTTCTTTCCATAATTGTTCTTATTGAATGAATAGTTTTGAGTATAATAAGCACAAAAGTAAAGCCTTGATGCCTACAATAGATATTGGTACTGTGATGATATTATTAAGAGATGATAAACCACATAACTCATCCTTAATTAGTTAGAACGAACTTTAAAAATTGAAGAGGATACAAGATACAAATACTTACTGTATTGAGTAAATAAAGGGCTTATTCGGTAGATTGAAGGAGCTATTGAGTAACATAAGCTAGTTGAATGTTAAAACTCCTTACATGATTAAGATATAGAGCTTGGGCAATTAGATTTATTGGATTGTACTTTAGATATATAGCTCAGGTATTTAGATTTATTAATTTGGCTTTTAGATATATAGCTTAGGTATTTAGATTTATTGATTTGGATTTTAGATATATAGCTTAGGCAATTAGATTTATTAAATTGGAATTTAGATATATAGTTTAGGCAATTAGATTTATTGGATTGGATTTTAGATATAAAGCTTAGGTAATTAGATTTATTGAATTGGAATTTAGATATATAGTTTAGGTATTTAGATTTATTGAATTGAAATTTAGATATAGAACTTAGGCAATTAGATTTAATGGACAGGCTTTGAAAGATAGTAATTAGGTTTTCATTAGAGTGCGACTTAAGTCGCACCCTAATGAAAGAAATATTTGAATAATCTTTCTTGTACCTAAAAAAAAGTTTATTTCCTTGATACTATAAATTCCAACCCTGACGGTACTCTCGCTTCACAAACTGATTTGCTTCGTCGAAATTGGTGATTTTCATCTCTTTCCCATCCCAAAGCAGTTTCTTTCTTCCATTATAGTCAAATTCTTGTAACCATTGCTTGTCTTTTTTAGGAGTACGGAAGAAGTAACTTCTAATGGCTAAATTTCCCATCAAAACCGCTTCCGACATTGGTCCAGAGTAATCAAAAGAAGAACTTAAAGGCTTATGTTTTCCGTAACCATCTCTACAAGCTTGCAACCATTGTTGGTAATGTCCAGCACCATCCGAACCTACAACTCTTTCAATCGTGATAGGCAGTTTTTCGCCTTTTGCTTTTAGGCTATCACTTCCCCAAAGTGTAGGATTTGAGCCATATACACCACACATCATTACGCCTTTTGTACCAAGCAATAATACGCCACCACTCCAGTCACCTAATTTTACATCAGCAGGAATTTCATCAGGACGCTCAGGCATCAATCCTCCATCGTACCAAGTCATTTTTACATCAGATTTTCCTTTTCTTGGAAATTTCAAATGAATCATAGAAGCAGCAGGATAACTTTCTGGGAAATATCCTTCTTTGAAAGGCCCCGTCCAAGCAGTGTTCGCAATACTACATTCTACTTCCGAAGGATAACCCAAACCTAATACTCTGTAAGGCGGATCCATCATGTGGCAAGCCATATCGCCCAAAGAACCAGTTCCGTAATTTACCCAACCTCTCCAGTTGAAAGGATGATAATCTGGTTGGTAATCTTCCCAAGGTGCAGGGCCAAGCCATAAATCCCAATCTACTTCTTTGGGTACTTCTACTTTTCCTGTGGGTTTAGCAATACCTTGTGGCCAAACGGGGCGGTTTGTCCAAACATGAACTTTTGATACTTCACCAATCAATCCTGCTTTATACCATTCCATCATTCTACGTACACCATCGCCCGAAGAACCTTGGTTTCCCATTTGCGTTACTACTTTTTGTTGTACTGCCGCTTCGGTCATTTTACGCACTTCGTAAATATTATGAGCCAAAGGTTTTTGTACATACACGTGTTTACCCAAACTCATCGCTGCCATTGCTGAAACATAGTGCGTGTGGTCGGGCGTAGAAACAGTCACGGCATCAATGTTATCTTTTTCTTTTTCCAGCATGATGCGGAAATCTTTATACTTTTTAGCCGCTGGAAATTTCTCGACTGATTGCTTCATTTGGCGATCGTCTATATCACAAAGTGCTGCAATATTATTTCTACCGCTGTCATAAGCTCCCATAATATCCGACCAACCTTTACCTCCGCAACCAATGGCTGCAATATTGAGTTTATCGGAAGGAGCAATGAAGCCCTTTCCTCCTAAAACATGGCGAGGTACAATGTAGAAACCCGCCATTGCTAATGAGCTTTTCTTGAGAAAATCCCGTCTTGAATTGTTTTCCATATTCATAAACTCCTTTGCCCAAACAGGAGTGGTTTAAAGCTTTTACTGATTCGAATGGGCAAATGAATCAGTTTGGTTTGCTAATGATTCTTGAATATAATAAGTTTATTGATTCATTACTAAAGATATACTCGTTGAAATTAGCTTTTGTACTGTGATATGATGAATTGATTATGTTATTTTGAGAAAGAATTCCAAACACTTCACTCAAATGAAAATTGAAACTTTAGCGATACAGTCCACCCAAATGCACGATGCAAACGCTGGTGCTGTTATTTCACCCATTTATTTATCCACTACTTTTGAGCGAGAAAGCGATGGCTCATATCCACACGGTTATGTTTATTCAAGAGCTGATAACCCGAACCGCCAATTACTTGAAAAAAGTATTGCTTTACTCGAAAACGGAGCTGTCGGATTAGCCTTTGCTTCGGGCATGGCGGCGACAACAGCTTTATTTCAAAGCTTAAAATCAAGCGACCATATCATTACGCCAGACGATGCTTACTTTGCTACGAATGTATTAATTACAGAAGTATTCGGACAATGGGGTTTGTCTATGACGACAGTGGATATGACGGATTTGGAAGCCGTAAAATCTGCCATTCAGCCGAATACTAAATTATTTTGGATAGAAACACCATCAAATCCACAATTGAAAATTGCCGATATTCAAGCCATTAGTGAAATTGCAAAAGGAATCGGGGCTTTAGTTGCCGTTGATAATACTTGGGCAACACCCATTTTACAAAGACCTTTAGATTTGGGGGCTGATATTGTGATGCACTCGACCACGAAGTATTTTGGTGGACACAGCGACGTATTAAGTGGTGCGTTAATTATTAAAGAAGAAGGTGAATTATCGAATAAATTAAGAACAATTCAGAAATTAACTGGCGGAGTTCCTTCGCCTTTTGAATCTTGGTTGATAGCGAGAGGCATTAAAACTTTAGCTTTAAGAGTAAAAGCACAAACAGAAAATGCGGGGAAGTTAGCTGATTTTCTAAGTACTCATCCACAAATTGAAGCAGTACATTATCCAGGGTTAGCAACTCATCCGCAACACGAAATTGCTAAAAAACAAATGTTAGGCGGTTTTGGAGCGATGCTTTCGGTACAAGTAAAAGGCGATGCTAAAAATGCGATGGAAGTTACTGGAAAACTCAAACTATTCACAACTGCAACCAGTTTGGGTGGCGTAGAAAGTTTAATCGAACACAGAAAATCAGTAGAAGGAACAGACAGCCCAACACCCGATAATTTACTTAGAGTATCGGTAGGTTTAGAAAATATTGAAGATTTAATTGATGATTGGACAGTAGCGTTGAAATAAGTTTTAAAGGAGGTTTCGCAAGAGCCTCCTTTTTTGATGCACTTCCTACAAATTTATGCTCGTGTAAAAATAAAATTGCAAATTTTATTATGCAAGCATACTATTTTATATATTTGAGTAATAATCTCAATATAAAAACTTGATTTAACATGAGTGATTCAATCTTTCAAGGTTTAAATCTTCAACTATCAGAAGAACACCTTGCCGTACAACAAGCAGCTCGTGATTTTGCTCAAACAGAATTACTTCCAGGAGTAATAGAACGTGATGATAAAGAATTTTTTCCAGAAGAATTAGTGCGAAAAATGGGCGAACTGGGTTTTCTGGGCATGATGGTTTCGCCAGAATATGGAGGTGGAGGCATGGACACGATTTCTTATGTATTGGCGATGGAGGAATTATCAAAAATTGATGCTTCTGCTTCAGTAATGGTTTCTGTGAATAATTCTTTGGTTTGTTACGGCTTAGAAGCCTTCGGAACGGAAGAGCAAAAACAAAAATACCTTGTGCCTTTAGCAAAAGGCGAAATCATCGGGGCATTTGCTTTGTCTGAACCCGAAGCAGGTTCGGATGCTACTTCGCAACATACCACTGCCGAAGACATGGGCGATTATTACTTATTGAATGGCACAAAAAACTGGATTACCAATGGCGGAAGAGCCAGCGTATATTTAGTAATGGCACAAACGCATCCAGAACTAGGTCATAAAGGTATTAATTGCCTGATTGTAGAACGTGGAATGGAAGGTTTTCAAGTAGGAAAGAAAGAGAAAAAACTAGGAATTCGTGGTTCTGATACACATTCGTTGATGTTTACCGATGTGAAAGTACCCAAAGCAAACAGAATAGGAACGGATGGTTTTGGTTTTAAATTCGCCATGTCCACTTTAAATGGTGGCAGAATTGGCATTGCAGCACAAGCTTTGGGAATCGCCTCTGGGGCTTACGAATTATCGTTGAAGTATTCAAAAGAACGAAAATCATTTGGCAAAGCCATTGCCGAACATCAAGCAATACAATTCAAATTAGCAGATATGGCAACGAGTATTGAAGCTGCAAGATTACTTTGTTTCAAAGCGGCTTTCGACAAAGACCAACACAAAAGTTATGTACAGTCGGCGGCGATGGCAAAATTATTTTGCTCGCAAGTAGCGATGGATACTACGATAGAAGCGGTACAAATTCACGGAGGCTACGGTTTTGTGAAAGAATTTCATGTAGAAAGGATGATGCGTGATGCCAAAATCACACAGATTTACGAAGGTACTTCAGAAATTCAGAAAATGGTAATTGCTCGGGAAATTCTAAAATAAAAATGGAGGCTTTCATACCTCCATTTTTATTTACTCTTCTTCAAGTACTCTTTGTAATACTTTCACTGAATAGTTTGCTATTACTTCTAATTTAGCAAATTCAGATTTAATAATTGAAATATCAACCATTGCTTTCGCTTTATCTTCAATTGATTTCAATAATCCACTTTCATTGACACCCATTGAAGAAAATGAAGACTTCAATTTATGTGCCGTTGATTTCGTTAGCACATAATCAACGTCCTCAATTGCCTTTCTGAGTATGTCAAAATCAATAGGCATTTGGTTTAAATATAATTCAATAATTTCTTGTTCAAACTCTTTGTTTCCGTCAGATAATTCCCTTAAATAGGATAAATCTACGATTCCTTCTAGATTCTCTTCCATGTTACTTTCGTTGTTTTGACCATTTATTTCTGCATAATTGATAATTTTATCAAATAATTCTTGAGGTACAAAAGGTTTTGGTATATAATCGTTCATTCCGATTACCATACATTTTTCCTTTTCACCTACCAAAGAATGCGCAGTCATAGCAATAATTGGCGTATTAATTTTTAATGTTCCTCTTATATATTCTGTTGCCTGATAACCGTCCATTTCAGGCATTTGTAAATCCATCAAAATTACTTCATATTGGTTCTCCTGAACTTTCTCTACGGCAACTCTTCCGTTTTCAGCTAGTTCTGCAATGAATCCAAATTTACTAAGTACTTTTAAGGCTAACTTCTGATTAAGTGGATTATCTTCTACCAAAAGTACTTTTACTTCTCGTTCACTTTTTAAGGCTACCGAATTTTTAGCGTCGTTTTCGTTATTTTTGTCTTTCACATCAATGCCAAAAGGTAAGCTCACATAAAAAGTTGACCCTTTGCCTGGCGTACTTTCTACCCACAAATTACCATTTTGAAGATCTGCTAAAGATTTTGAAATACTTAAACCTAAGCCTGTTCCTCCGTATTTTCTGGTAGTATCGCTATCTGCCTGTGTAAACCTATCAAAAATTGATTCTAATTTTTCAGCAGGAATACCAATACCCGTATCCATTACACTAAATAAGATTGTACATTCCGTTGATGATTCTTTCAGAAGTTCGACCAAAATCTTTACTCTTCCTTTTTCGGTAAATTTGATAGCATTATTAGTCAGATTGAGTAAAATTTGATTTAAACGAGTAGGGTCACCGATAACAAACGTTGGAATATTTTCATCTACAACACTGCTCAATTCTAAGCCTTTCTCTTTTGCTTTATGATTTAAAACAGCTTTGGCATTTTTCAATAAATCTTTAATATTGAAAGTGATTTTTTCGATAACAATATGTCCTGATTCAATTTTTGAAATATCTAAAATATCATTAATAATCCCTAATAAATTCTCTGACGCAATATTGATATTTGATACATAATCACGTTGCTCTTCTTCTAGTTCTGTATCTTTCAATAAATTAGAAAAACCAATAATAGCATTCATAGGTGTACGAATTTCGTGGCTCATATTTGCCAAAAAAGTATCCTTTGCAAGAGCGTTTTTCTCTGCATTTTCTTTTGCTTTTATCAATTCCTTTTCCATCAATATTCTGTCGGTTATATCTACAGCGTTACCAATTATGTATTGTTGTCCGTTTATCAATTCCGAAAGTACATTATTGTACATCCAAGTTCTGGGTGAACCATTTTTATGGAGTACTCTCATCAGACCTTTACTGCTGCCTTTATGAAGAATTTCATCAAGGTATGCTTTTACACCTTGGACAGACGATTCAGAAACGATATCAAACAAACTTCTTTGTAAAATTTCTTCTTTGGTATAACCCACCAATTCTGCTCCAGCAGGATTAATTGTTAAGAAATTTCCATAAATATCGTGCGTACACATCAACCCTTGTGTATTTTCGAAGAAGCCTCTGTGTCTATTTTCACTAATTAATAATTGATTTTCCCAAACTTTTTTCTCTGTTATATCTTTGGCAATTCCCATAAAGCCAGTAATAACATTATCGTCATTTCTTAGGGAAGTAACAGAAAGTTCTACGGTCAATCTTGATTTATCTTTTCTGATATAAGTCCACTCATTACTATCAGCAACGCCTAATCTAGCTTTTGCATGAAAAACTTCATGCCCAGGTTCAAGCGTAATTCCTAATTCTTGCGATAGCACTTCGGCTCTTTTTACTACTTCTTCTTTATCATGAATTATTTCAGGCGTTACTTTTCCTACTACTTCATCGGCGAGATAACCCAACATTTTTTCAGCACCACGATTAAAGGTTTTAATCACACTGTTGGTATCAACTGAAATAATTGAATAATCTGTACCATTCAAAATGATATTTTGAATCTCTGAAAGTTTTTCTATTTCTCCTTTTAGGCGTTTGTAATCTGTAATGTCTCTGGCAATCGCATAAAGTGTTCCCGTAGCAATATCGGGAGTAGCAACCCATTCTAAAAATTTATAATCACCCGATTTTGTTCTGAACCGATGCGTAAAGTTTAAAGACAATACTTTATTTCCTAAATTCTCAATTTCTTCTTTTGTTTCTTTAAGATCATCAGGATGTAAAAAATCGTAAAAAGATTTGTCAATTAAATCAACATCATCCCAACCCAAAGTTTTGCAAAAAGCAGGATTTATCTTTTTGAAAAGACCATCCGTTTTTGCAATACAAATCATATCTTTTGATTCTAAGAATAGTTTTTCATAATTCTTAAGAATCGCTCTTTCTTTACGGGCTACAATTTGAGCGGCAACTTCTTTTCCTAAAATTCTTAATGCTAATTGTTGTTCAGCATCTAATTTTTTGGCTTTAGTATCAATTACACAAAGCGAACCTAGTGCAAAACCATCTGGGTCGATAAGTGGATATCCTGCATAAAATCGTATTTCAGGAGCATGCTCAACTAATGGATTATCCCGAAATCTTTCATCAAGTGTTGCGTCTTCTACTTCAAAAATATCTTTCCCTACGATAGTATATTGGCAAAATGAAATATCTCTAGCTGTTTGATTGGCATCTAAGCCAATATTAGATTTAAACCATTGTCTATCTTTATCAATCAATGAAATCAAAGAAATTGGCACACCGCAAATTACGGAAGCCAATTTTGTTAGCCTATCGAATTCTTCCTCAGGTAAAGTGTCGAGTATATTATACTCGTCTAATGTTTTTAACCTTAAGTCTTCATTCTCTGGTATTGGTAAATTCTTTTTCTCCATGATTGAAGTATATTAAAATAAATAAGGAGCTACCAATTATGGATCTCACAAATCAACAAATAATAAAATTTAGTAACAATTACTCAAAAGTAATAACAATTCCAGTCAATGACTTAGTATTTATCAAAGATTTTTACTGTGAAAAATAAAACATTCATCATTGATTTCATTCCTCAAATTGTTATTATTCAAGGGACTATTTTTCTATTACTTATTAATTGTACTATAATCTACCTATTCGTTTTATTTAAGGCTTAACATTCTATTTAAAAATCGAAATGATATAAAGAAAAAAATGGTTTTAGCTTATTTAAGCTATCACATTTCAATGTGTTTTTTTACTTTAAAAGCTCTACAGCCTGTAAGTTTTCAGCTACTTGTATGTTGATAAAGCTCGCTATTTTATTGAACAAATCTTTAGGAGAAAAAGGTTTAGTAATGTAATCATTCATTCCAACTGCAATACATTTTTCTTTTTCTCCAATTAATGAATGTGCCGTCAGTGCAATGATTGGTGTATTATTTCCAAGCTTTGTCCTGATAAATTGTGTGGCTTGATAACCATCCATTTCTGGCATTTGTAAATCCATCAGAATAACATCATATTGTTTTTCCTGTACTTTCAATACCGCTATTTTCCCATTCTCAGCAAGCTCTGGGAAAAACCCAAATCGCTCCAGCACTTTCATTGCAAGCTTCTGATTTAAAGGGTTATCTTCTGCCAACAAGATTCTTGCTTTTTTATGTGGGTCGATTGGTAGAAGATGAGTTTCTTGTTTTTGAATGACCTCTCCTTTTACTTTTTTGAAGGATAAATTGAAGTAAAACGTAGAGCCAACGTGTTCTTCACTTTCTACAAAAATGTTCCCGTGTTGTAATTCTATTAATAACTTTGAAATACTTAAACCCAAACCTGTTCCGCCAAATTTTCGAGTTGTATCTGAATTCGCTTGTGCAAAACGGTCAAAAATAACCGCTAATTTATCTTGTGGAATACCAACTCCAGTATCAATAATCTTGAACAAAATAGCGTACTCATCTTCATTTTCACTTTGTAAATCAAGTACGATTTTCACAGAACCTGTTTCTGTAAACTTGATTGCATTATTGGTGAGGTTTAATAAAATTTGGGTTAAGCGAGTCGGGTCGCCCAGTACAGTGTGAGGAATAGCATCTGGAATTTGATAATCAAGCTCCAGATTTTTACCGATTGCTTTGTAAGTAAGTACTGATTTGATGTTTTTGATAACTTCGTACAAATTAAAAGGCACAGATTCTATCACCAAATGCCCTGACTCAATTTTTGAAAGGTCAAGGATGTCATTAATAATTCCTAGCAGATTTTCGGCAGCAGTATTTATGTTTGATACAAACTCTTTTTGCTCAGAATCTAATTTGGTTTCTTTCAATAAATTGGCAAAGCCCGTAATCGCATTCATAGGTGTGCGGATTTCATGGCTCATATTTGCCAAAAACACATCCTTGGCATGGGCGTTTCGTTCTGCTAAGACTTTAGCACTGATTAATTCCCGCTCCATCTTAATACGTTCTGTCATATCGACGGCATTGCCAATTACATACTTTCTACCATCTAATAATTCAGAAAGTACGCTATTAGATAGCCAAGTTCTAAACGAACCATTTTTATGAACAACTTTCACCAAACCTTTATACGAACCGTATTTGGCAATCGCCTCAAGATAACTTGTCATTTTATCTTGTATTCTTTGAGGAGTAATATCAAAAAGATTTTTTGATAAAAACTCTTCAGTTGTATAGCCAAGTAAAGCCGCTCCAGCAGGATTTACCGTTAGAAAATTCCCTTCAAGGTCATGCGTACACATCAAACCTTGTGAGTTTTCAAAAAAGCCTCTGTGCTTTTCTTCGCTTAATAACAGTTTACGTTCCCAAGTTCTTTTGGCAGTAACATCTTGAACTTGTCCGATTACATTTAAAGGTTTTCCTTTATGGTCTCTTACGATAGTTGCTACCAATTCAACCCAAACTTCTGTATTATTTTTGGTGATATATCGATTTTGAACCGTTATCACCGATGATGCGCCTGATAATAATTTAAAAAAATAATCATCACTCATTTTCAAATCTTCGGGATGGATTAAATCTCTAAGACTCAAAGATAAAAGTGCTGTTTTATCGTACTGAGTAATGGTTGCAAAGGCTTCATTTACTTCTATAAAAATACCCGTAGCAAGCTGGGCAATAAACATTCCTGTTGCGGCATTATCAAAAGTTTGTCTGAACCTTTCTTCGCTTAAAGAAATCTGTTTGTCTTTAATTCTTTTCTCGTGAATATCCTGAAAAGTACCATACAATCGCACACATTTCTGTTGTTCAAACGTTGTTTTTCCAGTTACTCTTACCCATTTTTTGAGTCCCTGATAGGTAATAATTTGTACTTCAATATCGAATGGCTTCCCAATTTTTATGGCATTCAAAATAGCTCTTATGACAGCTTTTCGGCTTTTCCCATCTCTGAAAAAATGTAATGCTTCCTTGAAACTTGGATTAGCGTCGTTCGGCACTTCATGCAATTCACGGGTGACATCCGACCAGAAAAATGTTTTCTTTACTAAATCTATTTCCCATCCACCAACACGAGCCACACTGTTGATTTCCTCTAACATTTCAGTAAATCTTGATACACTTACTGTTATTTCTTGTAATTTGTGAAAGTCTTTTACAAAGGCTTTCAATGCTTTTTTAGCAGAAAGTTTATCCGTAATTTCAGCAACTATATTTTCTAAAGCATTGATTTCTTTAGGCTTTAGCGTTTTGGCTTCATTTCCTAATAATGAAAGTACACCAATGGTTTCTCCTTCGGTAGTAGTCAAAGGAAATCCTGCATAAAAACGAAATAACTGTTCTGAAAAGAAAGAAAGATAAGAATTGGGTTTTGGCTCTCTTGAAATATCTTCAAGAATAATGAATGATTTTGAATTGACTACTTCCTGTGCAAGTAATGATAAATTTGAAACGAATGTTTGATCTTCAATCAATGGAATTGTTGTAATCCAGTTTGAATTTCCATCTAAACGTGAAATATATGCCAGAGGGACATCGCAAAGCAAAGATGCCAAATTTGTAAGATGGCTAAAGTCATCTTCAAACGAAATCCCTTTAATAGCGTTGCTTTGTACTTCTTTTTTTAACATCGTTTTCCTTTTATAGAGACTAGAGTAAAACAATCTTTGGCGACAAAGATTTATTTACTTTCAAAGAATATCTGTTGGTTAAGTTGTAAACTGGGGACAAATACTGAAAGCTATATTGAACTCAAACAAATCTTCATTTGAATATGCAAGATATAGAATGTAGTATTTTTATCGAAAATTTCATACAGTAAGTTAGTACTTTTTTATGAATCTTGAACAAAACTAAAGTGTAAGGACATAAAAAAAGATAAAATTTTGATTTAGTTATCTACTAACTCATCAAGATTTTATCTTATTAAAACTGCTTCTAAATAATAAGGTATCTCAAATTTTTAAAATATCATTACAAAACTCAATATTATAAGGCAGTTATATTTTGATTTTATTGGATGGTATTTAAAACCAATGCTCCTAAAATTGCTCCTAAAATAGGACCAACGACAGGAACCCACGCATAAGACCAATCAGAAGTACCTTTGCCACTAATTGGTAAAATGAAATGAGCAATACGTGGACCTAAATCTCTCGCAGGATTAATAGCATAGCCCGTTGCTCCCCCCAAAGAAAGTCCAACAGACCAAACCAAAATGCCAACAACAAAAGGACCTAATCCAGTTTCAATACTCCCAAATGAACCTAATGCAATAATAGCAATTGCTGTGGCAAGTAATTCGGCAAGTACATTGGCAAAGGCATTTCTAATGGCAGGAGCAGTACTAAAACAAGCTAATTTTAGCCCTTTGTCTTCTGTAATTGCCCAATGGGGCAAATATTGCAACCATACTAACGTCCCTCCGAGTGCTGCTCCCAAAATTTGAGCAAGGATAAATCCCAAAGCATTAGACCAGTCTCCCGATTTTACAGCCTCAGCAATAGTAACTGCTGGGTTTAAATGTGCCGCTGGACTTCCAAATTTAGTAGAAACAAAAATACCCATCGTTACAGCGAAAGCCCAACCTGCAGTAATGACTATCCAACCACCATTTTCTCCTTTAGAGCCTTTTAATAATACCGTGGCAACAACGCCATTGCCTAAAAAAATTAATACTGCTGTGCCGACAAACTCGCCTAATAGCGCTGAATTCATAGTTGGTTAGATATTTAATAGTTTTTTATTGAGAAATAATTGTACAAATTAAAGCAAAATTTCTAAATATAATGTTGTAGAAATGTTAAAAGTGAAAGCCTTTTCAGAATGTTTTTATCAGACTAGAAAATGGCGTATTTTTGAACATTCAGAACGAGTTAAAAGAAAATTAACTGAAAGACGATTTGATAACAATTCCACATTTCAGTTAATTTTCATCAGAATATGAGAGAAGATTATTTAAAAGGAAATAAAGAAACGCTTTCTCCCGTAGAAAAGGAAATCGAAAGAGCACTCAGACCGCTCTCTTTCGATGATTTTGCTGGGCAAGATAAAGTATTAGAAAACTTACAAGTATTCGTAACGGCGGCAAGGTTGCGAGAGGAAGCTCTCGACCACGTCCTTTTGCATGGACCTCCGGGTTTAGGAAAAACTACACTATCGAATATTGTAGCCAATGAATTAAAGGCAAACATCAAAATTACGTCTGGACCAGTATTGGATAAACCTTCTGATTTAGCAGGTTTATTGACGAATTTACAGCCTTTTGATGTATTGTTTATTGATGAAATTCACCGATTGAACCCCATCGTTGAAGAGTATTTGTATTCTGCAATGGAGGATTATAAAATTGATATTTTGTTAGATTCTGGGCCAAATGCCCGAAGTGTACAAATTTCATTGAATCCATTTACATTGATTGGTGCAACTACTCGTGCAGGAATGCTGACTTCGCCTTTAAGAGCGAGATTTGGAATTAATTGTCGTTTGGAATATTATGATGCAAAATTATTGACAAGTATTGTAAAACGTTCAGCACAGATTTTGAACACTCCAATTGACGATGCAGGGGCTTTTGAAATTGCACGCAGAAGTAGAGGAACACCACGTATTGCAAATAACCTCTTGCGGAGAACTCGTGATTTTGCACAAGTAAAAGGAAAAGGAGTCATCACAATCGAAATTGCAGAAATGGCTTTATTGGCTTTGGATGTTGATCAAAATGGTTTAGATGAAATGGATATTCGTATTCTTACGACCATTGTAGAAAAATTCAAAGGTGGCCCAGTCGGTTTATCAACCATCGCAACAGCTTGTGGCGAAGAAGCAGAGACAATTGAAGAAGTATATGAACCATTCTTGATTCAAGAAGGATTTTTAAAGCGTACTTCTCGTGGACGAGAAGCCACAGAGCGTGCCTATGTTCATTTGGGAATTGTTCCAAAGTATCGAAATGGAGAGCTGTTTTAGCGTGAAAAATCCCTTGAACCGTCTGATTCAAGGGATTTTTATATGCTTTTACTTCCTCACCTCATCAATAAAGCTTTTCAAAGCCTCCGCAGGATTTTCAGTTTTCATAAAGGTTTCACCGATTAAAAAGCCTTTGTAGCCAACTGATTGTAATAATTTAATCGTTGATGCTTCTGAAATACAGCTTTCTGAAATCTTGATATATTCTGCTGGAATTTTCTCTGCTAATTCCAAAGAAGCATTTACATTTTGTTCTGCAAAGTTTTTCAGGTTACGGTTATTTACTCCCACCACATCAATGTACTGATTCAAGCTACGATTTAATTCTTCTTCGTCATGGATTTCTAGCAATGTTTCCATGCCTAATTCTTTCGTCAACTTACCTAAATCTTTGATACGTTGTGGTGTTAAATTAGCGGCAATTAATAAAATCACGTCTGCTCCCAAAGATTTCGCTTCGATGATTTGGTACTCATCAATCATAAAATCTTTACGAATCATCGGAATGGTTGGATTCGTGCGACGAGCCTTTAAAAAATCTTCACTTGAACCGCCAAAGAATTCAAAATCTGTTAATACTGAAAGGCAAGCCGCTCCAGCTTTTACATAACCTGATGTTACTTCTTCTACCGTAACATTTCCGTTAATGATTCCTTTCGAAGGCGATTTTCTTTTAAATTCAGAAATGATTCCCGAAGAAGCGGGATTCAGTAAACTTGTCTTTAATGAATTATTTGTTTTGGCGAAAAAGCCACTTTTCTCTAATTCTTGCACAGTAACTTGCTCTTTGCGTTGAGCTACTTCTTGTGCTTTATGAGCAATGATTTTATCTAAAATTGTCATTTTTCTCTAAATATTTTTACTGAATAAATTGCTTGAAACCCACTAATGCTTTTCCACTTTCTAAAGATTCTTTGGCTTTTAATACAGCATCTGGCAAAGTTAAAGTATGGTCTGCACAATATAAAGCTGTTGCAGCATTGGCTAAAACGGCTTGTGTTTGGGCTTGTGTTCCTTTATTTTCAAGAATATTGATTAATATTTTCGCTGATTCTTCAACCGTATTTCCTCCGTGTAAATCTTCTTGTTTACATCTTGTGAAACCTAATTGCTCGGGTGAGTACGTTTCTTCTCCTTTTACCGTAATCAATTTAAAATCAGAAGTAAGAGAAATTTCGTCATAGCCGTCTAAAGCGTACACTACGCCAAAATGTTTATACGATTTCTGCAATAGCTCACCATATAATTTCAATACATCAAGATTATAAACGCCAGTGATTTGCTTTTGCACCAAAGCAGGATTTAAGATTGGACCAAGCATATTGAAAAAGGTTTTCATACCTAATTCTTTACGGATTGGACCCACAAAACGCATCGCTGGATGAAATAATGGGGCGTGTAAAAAACAAATGCCCGAAGTTTCTATTTTCTGACGAAGATAGGCTGCATCATTGCTAAATTTCACACCTAAGTACTCCAATACTGTTGAAGAACCAACCGACGAAGACACGCCATGATTTCCATGTTTGGCTACTGCCTGACCAGCACCCGCTACCACAAAAGAAGCTGTCGTTGAAATATTGAAAGTATCTTTTCCGTCTCCACCTGTTCCGCAAACATCCATTGGATCGTAGGCGGAAAGGTCTATCGTTAAGGCTAATTCTAACATGGCATCTCTGAAACCTGCCAACTCTTCTGTTGTGATAGGCTTCATCATGTAGGTTGTTAGAAATGCCGCAATATGACTATTGTTGGCTTCGCCTCTGGCAATGATTCCCAAGGCTGCTTGGGCTTCTTCTTGCGTGAGGGCATTACCTTCTGTTCTTTTTTGTAAGTATTTTTTCATCTTTCGTGTTCGGTAAGTAGCGTTTTTGTTTTTACTAGATTTTCACCCAGTTTTCTACCATTTTCACACCGTACTCTGTTAAATACGCTTCTGGGTGAAACTGAACACCTCTTACATCATATTTACTATGTGCTTCTGCCATTACATAACCTTGTTCGTCGAGGGCAGTTACTTTCAATTCTGCGGGCATGGTATCTTTTACGACCGTCCATGAATGATAACGACAAACATTTACTTCATTTGGCACTCCTTGGAAAAGTACTTCTGTTGGGTCAGTAATGATACATTTGGTTGTTACGCCATGCAGTACATCGCCCATGTTGTGTAGTTTTGCTCCGAAGGCTTCACCAATGGCTTGATGACCAAGACATACGCCAAAAATAGATTTCGTAGGGGCATATTCACGAATCACATCTAATAAAATGCCTGCTTCTTCGGGAATTCCCGGGCCGGGCGAAAGTAAGATTTTATCATACTTGCCTACGGCTTCTAATGAAATTTTATCGTTGCGGAATACATCCACTTCATTGCCTAAATCTTTTAAGATATAGACTAAATTATACACGAATGAATCGTAATTATCAAGGACTAATATTTTCATGGTTGTATCGAGCTGTCAGCTTTAAGCAATGAGCCTTGAGCTTTATTAATCATTTATATTTTAATTTGACAGAATGTTGATAATCTTCAGCTCAAAGCTGATAGCTATCTGCTAAATGCTTTCTGCCATCTCCAAAGCTTTTCTCAAAGCCCCTAATTTCAATTTGATTTCTTGCATTTCGTTTTCAATCACCGATTTGGCTACTACGCCCATGCCTGCTTGGTAATAAAGCGTATTGTTTTTACTCATAAAAGTACGAATGGCAATGGCATGATTGAAGTTTCCGACAAAATCCATGTAGCCAATCGCTCCGCCGTAAATATGACGATTTACGTTTTCTAATCGGTTAATGATACTCATCGCATTATGTTTTGGTGAACCCGAAAGTGTGCCAGCAGGGAAAGTATCAGCCACCAATTGTAGTGGATTCGTTCCTGCCGTCATTTTTCCAGTTACTTTAGAAACCAAGTGAATCACGTGTGAATAAAACTGTACTTCTTTAAAAGTTTCAACTTTTACCACATCCGAACTTCTTGATAAATCATTTCTGGCTAAGTCAACCAACATGACGTGTTCAGCAGATTCTTTGGGGTCGGCTAATAATTGACGAGCCAATTCTGCATCTTTTTCGTCATCGCCTGTTCTTCTGAAAGTTCCTGCAATAGGGTGAATTTCAGCCATTCCATTCTTAATCCCTATTTGTTTTTCGGGTGAAGCTCCAAAAATTCTATATTTTTCATAATCGAAATAGAACATATAAGGCGATGGATTGATAGAACGCAAGGCACGATATACTTGGAAATCGTCGCCTTCAAAAGTACGACTAAAACGACGAGAAGGTACAATCTGGAAAACATCACCACGCAAACAATGTTTGATACATTCCTGAATAATCACACGCATTTCATCATCCGTATAATTGGTCGTTTCTTCGCCCGTCAATTTGAATGATTTTGTTGCATAATGTGGCATATCCAACAACATTTCAAGCACTTCTAAACCTTTTACTTGGTCTGCCTCTTTCTCTTTTTCACCATTATATTGATGCTCGTACAAATACAATTCATCTTTGAAATGATTGATGGCTATCACATAACGATATACATGATAAATGATGGATGGCATTTCTGTATTTCCGTTTTTCTCCTGAATTTCAATGTCTTCAAAATATTCAACGGCATCATAAGCGATATGACCAAACATTCCATTTGCCATTGGTGCGTAATCAGGCTGACGTTCCCACTCAAAGCGTTTGGCAAAATCCATCAAAGCTTTTACGGCATCTTTGCGATTTGCCAGTGTAAAAGTTTCTGTACTTCCATCTGGGAAAGTCTGTGTTACAACGTCATTATCAATGACGATACTTGCCACAGGGTCGCAGGCGATATGGCTATAGCCATGTTCTTTTCCGTGATAATCGGCACTTTCTAGGATAACCGAATTTTTGAATTTATTACGCAATTTCAGAAAGATTCCAACGGGCGTAATGGTATCTGCTAAACGTTTCTTCTGGGTTGTTTTTACTGAAAAAGTCATGCTTATTTTTAGTGATTTTAAAGAGCAAAGAAAAAGGCTTACTGGTTGAACAGTAAGCCTCTTCGTGAAGAAATATATCTTTATCGAAAATACATTATAACGCTGTTCAACGGACGCTTGTCAGTTGCCACCACCATGCTGTATTTTTGAAATTGTTTGTCATTGTCTGATTTTTATTTGCACAAACTTAGTATTAAAAAATTAGATTCAAAAAATATTGCATAAAAATTTCCAGAAAGGCATTTTTTGCAAGCTTAATGAAGGTAATTACTTCCCTCCAAGTTGAAAAACCACAATATCTTTTTTAACTAATCAATTCCAACAAGAAATAACAGAGAAATACATGTATCTAATCATTTTCAACAAGAAATAACATAGAAACACTTGTATCTAATCGTTTTCAATAAGAAATAGTACAGAAACACTTGTATCTAATCATTTTCAATAAGAAATAGAAGAGAAACACTTGTATCTAATCATTTTCAGCAAGAAATAACATAGAAACACATGTATTTAATCATTTTCAATAAGAAATAGCAGAGAAACACTTGTATCTAATCATTTTCAACGTGAAATAAAAGAGAAACACTTGTATCTAATCATTTTCGAAGTGAAATAACATAGAAACAAAATGATTCACTTTAAAACAATTTGAAGGAAACAATCTCTTAGGCATTTGTTGACTGCCACATACATTTTTAGAAAAGAGTTTTATGATTTTTGGGGGAATTGAGTGAAATTGTAGTACTTATTTAAGGTATGTTTTAAACAGTACATCAGTATTAGAGAAAGTCTCATGTTACAGTCTATATAAAATCATAAAATTCCAGATGGGTTTAAAAATAAGTACAATCGCCGCAATACCAGAAAATGTAAATAGGAGCTATTATTTGTACATTTTGGATTATTACAATTGGGATGAACCAATTAGCAATACATTGCGAAATAGTTTTGATAAATTAGCAAAATTTGCTGCTGACAATGATTCTGTAGCTATTCAAGGTATTCCGGAAAGTCACTTTTATTCTGAGTTAATGTCTTGGGAATCAGTTAATGGTATTGACCCAAAAGAATTACTCCCAGCTTTGATGATTACAACAATTCACCCAAAGTATTTTTTAGAAGGTCATAATAATCAATCTTACAGGAAAAAGATTCCAGAAGACAAATTAGTTTTTGTTGAAATTGGAAAAGTTTGTAACACGCCACAAGATGTTTTGAAGCTCATCGAAAAAGTGTTTCAGGATATAAAGGACAAAAAAGAAATAAAAGATTTTAAAATAAAAAAGGAGTTAAAAGGAGGTATTGGCAAAATATTAAATGACACAATAATACTAGAACCTAATATTGCTGGAATTGGAGTAAATATTAACAACATATTCAAATTCCTTTCCAAAAAATAAAGTATTACAACTTCTAGTTGTAAACTCTTCTACGACCAAAAAGTGTTACGCTCAAACCCAAATAATAAACATCATGCCCAAAGATAATTTCTCAACACAAGCAGCACTTTATGCTAAATTTCGTCCTAAATATCCTGCTGAATTATATGATTTCTTACTCTCAAAAGTAACAAACTTTGATAATGCTTGGGATTGTGCCACGGGTAATGGACAAGTAGCTTCGCATTTATCAACAATATTTCAAGAAGTTTTTGCGACAGATATTTCGCAAAAGCAGTTAGATAATGCTCATCAGGCAGATAATATTCATTATTCAATTGCTCAGGCTGAGCAGACAGAATTTCCAGCAAATACTTTTGATTTGATTACTGTCGGACAAGCCATTCATTGGTTTGACTTTGAGCGTTTTTTTGCAGAAGTACATCGTGTTGCTAAGCCAGAAGCCATTTTTGCAGCTTGGGGTTATGGTACTTTGACAATAGATAATGAAAAAGCCAATGCGATGTTTCAAAATTTTTATCAAGAACAAATTGGTGAGTATTGGGATGCTGAACGTAGATTTATTGATGAGGAATACCAGGGTATTCCTTTCCCTTTTGAAATGATAGAAAGTCCCAAGTTTGCGATGAATTATCAGTGGACACTCTCAGAATTAGAAGGTTACTTGAATACTTGGTCGAGTGTGCAGAAGTATATCAAAATTCACCATGAAAATCCTGTAGATGGCTTTATCGAAAGTTTAAAAGCTATCTATAAAAGTTCAGATATTTTCATGGTGAATTTTCCTGTTTTTATGAAGATTGGAATTGTAAAATAATATTTTTCAATTTTACTCTTTTACTCATGACTTGGAGTCATGCCATGAGTAAATTTCAGTTTGAAATACTAATTACCAACCACTATTTATTAATTACTATTTAAGAAGTAGATTACATCTCAATCCCAATCCTCTTCATCAATTCGCTCGCATTAAAACTATGGCAAACGCCTTTGCGGAGTTTATAATCGAATACTAAATCATCATTGATTACTTCTGATGAAAAGCTATAGTTTTTTACAAAGTCTTGTTCGTCAAATTCATCTCCCAATTCTACGTCGTGTGTAGAAATAAAACCAGAAGCTGAGGTTTTGTGTAATTGCAACATCAAAGCTCTTGCTCCTTCATGGCGGTCTTTTGAGTTTGTTCCTTTCAGAATTTCATCTAAAAAGTACAGTATTGACGCTTTGTTTTGCTCGCCTGCTCCTACTTCATCAATCAATTGCTTCAAACGTTTTAGTTCAGCATAAAAAGATGAAGTACCTTCTTCCAAAGAATCATTGCTTCGCATGCTGGTAAATACTTGCAAAGCCGAGCATTCAAAACTTTCCGCACAAACAACGCCGCCCGTCAACGCCAATACGACATTAATAGCAACTGTTCTTTGGAAAGTACTTTTGCCCGACATATTCGAACCCGTAATGATAATGGTTTTTCCTCCGCCAATCAGTTCAATATCGTTTGAAACTCTTTTATTATGGCGAATCATCGGGTGTCCCAAAGCTTTTGCTTTTAACAATACTCCTCCAGCAACAATATTAGGTTGAATAAAAGTAGGATTGGCAAAACGATAACCCGCCAAACTATTCAAGGTTTCAAATTCGGCAATGACGGCCAACCAAGTAGGCAAATTCTCACGATGATTAGCTTTCCAATTTTCTAATTTGATAAAGTATTGAATATCCCACAGAGTTGGAATACCCACTACAAAAGCAAAAAAAGGATTCGTTCTATTCGCCATTTTATTCAGAATATCTTCTAAAGAAAGAATGGCGGGACTAGCCTCTGCAATTTTACTTTTTAAAGTTTGGAGTTTTTCTTCTTGAAAATCTTCACTGACAATCAGTTCAGCTAAGGCAGAATATGCTTTCATCGCACCAGCAATGCGATTGGTTTGATCGAGTGCAACGGTTACTTCATTAAATATTTGTTTTAAAATCAAACCATGAATTCCCATCAAAACCAACACGATATAGATAGGCACAAAACCCAAAATCCAAGCCAATATCAGAGGAATGGTGATATATGGCAAAAAGCGAGCAATTTGAAATAAAGGTTGTTGGATTTTTTGATTGGCTGGAGCATCGTTCCAAGCCAATAATTGATGAGTTGGTTCGGATACTTCATCAATCAACATGGCGGAAGCTTCTAAATTTTGTCGCCAATCTATTTTCTCCGATAATTCTTGAATGGCTTTTTGTCGATTGGCAATTTCAGTCGTTTCCGCTGGATGCAACAGCCAATTTGCCAGCATTTTCGCCCCACCAAAAGTATGGGTTCGATTCAGTAATTTATAAAGCGATTGTTTCCCGAAAATATCTAAATCGCTTGCATAAAAATGATTATCTTCTGCAAATACTTCACCCGTTTCTGTACGAGTAAAACGGTTTTCTGCACGTTGAATTTCATCTTCGTTCAACGTACTTAAAATTCTGTTTTTATCTCTTAAATACTTTATTTTTAAATGTTTAGTGACAGAAAACAAAAACAAGGCGATGCCAATAATAAGTACTAAAAGCGTATAAGCAAAATCATAAAATTCGTAGCAGAAGTATCCAATCGCAGCAACAGCCACAAACAAAATAGCCCTAAAAACAGCCCATTGATTATATTGTTTTTGGAATTGCTCAGCAAGGTTTTGGAAATGTATTTTTCGAGATTGAAAGGTTTCTAGGGGTGTCATAAACGGTATTTTTTCAACAAAGATAGGGAAAGGGCTTTAAACATTATCAAAGCTTAGTAATGCTTGCAACTCATCCGATTCAAAGAAATGTACGCCTTTCAAGCCTTTATCAGCTAATACTTGCATCGCTTTGGCGATTTGTGCGGCTTCAATTCCTCTGTATTTTTTCAAACTTCCTACCAAAAGTGGTGAAATTACTTTGGCTAAAACAATCCCTATTTTCTCGCCAAAACGAAATTCTTGTCTGTTGCCCAAAATAAAAGATGGTCGAACACTGATGAAGTTTTCAAAACCTAAAGCTTTTATTTTCTGTTCTAAATCTCCTTTTGTTCTCAAGTAAAAACTATTTGAATTCGCATCCGAGCCAATAGATGAAACCAAAATATACTGTTTTACACCATTGGTTTTGGCAATTTTTCCAAATTCATAAGGATAAGTACAATCAATTTTATATTGTGCTTCTTTAGAACCTGCTTTTCGCAAAGTTGTTCCCATCGCACAAAACAAATCGTCGCCAACTATTTTTGTAACATCAGGTTTATCGAAATCGACGCTTTCTTGTCGCAATTTTGGATGTTGAATATCCAAAGGTTTACGAAGCAACAACGTTACTTTCGAATAATCGGGGTTATCAAGTATTTGTTTGACCAATGTACTGCCTACCAAGCCAGTAGCACCGATGATTATAGCTGTTTTCATATTAATTTCCAGATTTTCGTGTAAATTTGAATAAATCTGTTCATCTAATAAGCATCGTGGAAGAAAATACTTTACATTCTATCCTGAAATCATATCAAAAAAGACTTACTAACCTGAGTACTAGGAATAAGTCTTTGCTACTTTCATCAGCAACTGAGCAGTTTTTAGATGTTCACGAACTTGATTTTCTTCAAAATACTCCTTCTTTTCAGCTTATTGAGCAGTTAATTGCTCAAAAAAATACGATTACGCTTTGCGAAAAACATGATCCACGTTTTGAAAAAGTAAACGAAATCAGCAAGAAACTGCGTAAGATTTCAAGACATGAAAAACTGATTGAAGAAGAGCGTGGTTCGGAAGATTTATACATTGGTTATCCGATTGTAAAAGGTAAATTTTCAGATGGAACGGTGGTTCGTTGTCCTTTACTTTTTTTTCCTGTTCATCTTGATTGCATGTTGCTTCCTCAGAAAAATGCTGGAACGGATGAATCTTTGAGCGAAATCTGGCAAATAAAACAAAGAGACGAAGTTATTTTCAATAGAAGTTTTTTGCTGGCGTATTCTTACTTCAACGAGATTCAAATCTCAGATGATTTTTTAGATAATTCCTTGGAAGATTTCTCAAAAAATGCACTTGAATTCAGAACGCAATTGTACGAGTATTTGAAAAACTCTCCTTTAAAAATCAATTTCAATCAAGATAATTTCACGAATCAATTAACGCATTTTGAAAAGATTGCTAAAACGACTTTAGAAAGTACCGAACGTAACGGTGAACTGACTTTATTTCCACAAGCGGTTTTAGGAATTTTTCCACAAGCTGGTTCTTTTTTAGTGCCAGATTATCAATTTTTGATTGATACTTTAGCCAAAAATGAAAACAAAACGGTTGAACATCTTTTCCCAAGTGATTTTGAAGAAGCAATTCAGATTAGAGAAGAACAATTATTAACGCCATTTGAAATTGATATTTCTCAGGAAAAAGCTTTGCGAGAAGTAAAGGCTGGACAATCGTTAGTCGTTCAAGGTCCTCCGGGAACGGGAAAATCTCAATTAATCTGTAATCTCGTTGCCGATTTTACGGCACGTGGCAAAAAAGTTTTGGTGGTTTGTCAGAAGCGAGCAGCTTTGGATGTTGTGCAGGAACGTCTCGCAAAAGTTGGGATGCGTGCTTTTGTTGGTAATGTGCATGACTTTAAAAATGACAGAAAAGCTCTTTATGAACAAATTTTGCATCAGATTGAACAAGTAGATGCTTATCAAAAGCAAAATCAAAGTTTGGATGCCATTTTTATTGAAAGAAATTTCAGCCAGCAGAGTAAACAAATTGATAAAACTTCTGAAGAGTTACAGACTTTTAAAGACGCTTTATTTGCCGTAAACGAATGCGGAATTTCTATCAAAGAATTGTATTTGACAAGCTCTGCAAACGATACTTTTGTAGATTTAGAGGCGTATTATAAATATTTCAACTTTACAGAAATCAAAGATTTTGTTGAGAAATTTAAGTTGTACTTCGCTTATCAAGAAAAGTTGGGAAAGAATGACGCAAGTCTTTTTTGGCAAAATCGTCTTTCGTTTCAACATCGCCAATCAATAGATATTTCACTGATTGCCAAAACTATTAAAGAGTTGACGCTTTTCGTTCAAGAACTAGAACATCAATCTCAAAAAATACTGGATAAAAAGCTGTCTTTAGATTCCCTCCAGAAGATTTCACTTGAAAAAATAAAGCTACAAAACCTGTTAAATAGTCTTTCAACAGACAAAGTATATCAACTTCTCACAAGAAATTTGTCACAAAAAATCAAGACAAATACAAGTAAAATCTCTAGTTTAGAAGCAGAAGTTGCTCAATTTTTTGCGGGACAAGGCATAGAAATTACTCTACCAAGTGCAGATTTATTGACGTTTTCTGGAAAAATAAGTAAAGCCATCAATGCCAAAACCAATACTTTTGAAAGCATTTATTGGTCGCTATTTTCAAAAGAGAAAAAAGAAATTCAGCAACTTGCCATAGCCAACGGATTAAGTATTGGGCCAGATGATTTAAAAAAACTACAAGAAAGAATTCAACACAGAATTGGTTTAGAAAAATGGTGGAAAGAATCGGCTTATTTATTTGGGGATGGATTTTCAAAAAATGCAGCAAGTAACGAAGACGTTATTTGGCTCAGAAAAGGCTATCGTTGGTTTGAACGTCATTTTCAAATGTTGTATCAAGTAGCCAAAGCAGAAACGATTTTTAGAAGTATCAAAAATGTTCCGCTGAATGAATGGACGAGTTTTTCTTGGTCAGATTTTCAGCAAAAAGTAAAATTTCTAATTGAAAAATCAACACAATTAGAAGAACAACAAGTGCTTTGGAACGTAAATTTATCAGCGATTCAAATCAATGAATTAGCCAATTTACAACACGGAACGTTGGTGATAAAATACTTGCAAGAACATTTTGATGATATGCAAGAATTTGACGCTTTGAAAGCCGAGTGCAGTCACACAGAATTAGCGGTTATTCATTTATTTATTGACGAGAAAAATCCACTTGATAGTTTTTTAAACAGTTTAAAACTAGCTTGGATTAAAGATATTGAAACAAAAAATCCGATTTTAAGAGGAGTAAGTTCTTTGAAAATTAGTCAATTAGAACATCAATTACAAGAAGCTGTACACCAAAAACAGCAGTTGAGTAAAGAAATTTTATTGCTAAAATTACGCACACTCAGCTATCAGAATTTAGAAAAAAATCGTTTGCAAAATGTGGTTACTTATCGAGATTTAAAACATCAAGTAGCCAAAAAAAGGAAATTATGGGCTGTTAGGCGATTAATTGCGGCTTATTCAGATGAAATTTTCAGATTAGTTCCTTGTTGGTTGGCTTCGCCCGAAACGGTTTCGGCCATTTTTCCGATGGAAACTGAAAAACCATTTTTCGATTTAATCATTTTTGATGAAGCCTCACAATGTTTCGCTGAACAAGGAATTCCAGCACTTTTCAGAGGTAAGCAAGTCGTGATTGCAGGCGATTCAAAACAATTACAACCGAATGATTTGTACAGGTTAAAATTTGAAAATGAGAACGATGATTCGCCAGCTTTAGAAATTGATTCTTTGTTAGATTTGGCTTGTCAGTACTTGCCACAAACGCAGTTGCGTGGGCATTATCGTAGTCGTTCGTTGGATTTAATTGATTTTTCAAATGAGTACTTCTATAATAATACGCTTCAGCTTTTGCCAGATTTTCATGAAATCAACAAAGCAGAACCTGCGATTCGATACTTAAAAGTAAATGGTATTTGGGAAAATAACAGTAATCTTGAAGAAGCAGAAACGATTATTAATTTGGTTGAAAATCTCAAAAATGATTTCTCTCAAAAATCAATCGGCATTGTTACTTTTAATTTCAAACAACAAGGTTTAATTCAGGATTTATTAGAAACAAAGGCTTTTACTTTAAATAATTCAGGAAGTGAAATTGCTCCCATTTTTGTAAAAAATATCGAAAATGTGCAGGGAGATGAACGAGACATTATCATTTTTTCAATAGCTTATGCACCTGACCAAAACGGGAAAATGAGTATGCAATTTGGTTCGCTGAATCAGCAAGGGGGCGAAAATCGTTTAAATGTGGCGATTACTCGTGCCAAAGAAAAAATATTGATTGTCAGCAGCATTTTGCCACATCAATTAAATGTTGGCGATACGCTAAACGAAGGACCAAAATTATTGAAAAGCTATTTAGAATATGCTTTGTCGGTATCGGAAGGAAATTATAAGCCCAAACCATTTTCTTCAACCAATTATCAAGCAGATTGGTTATTGAAAGAACAAATTGCAAAGTACAATCAGCAAAATGTAAAAGAATTGCCATTTGCTGATATTACAGTAAAAACTGGAGAAAAATACGAATCACTTATCTTGACCGACGATGATTTGTATTATGAACATATTTCTCCAAAAGAGACTTTTGCCTACATTCCAGCAGGATTAAAAGCCAAAGGCTGGACTTTTGAGCGAATTTATAGCCGTAATTTCTGGAAAAATACTTGATGATTTTGGATTTGGGATTTCTGATTTCGGAGTAATTATAAAATATAAAAACTGTAGCGTCAACTCTCGCAGTTGCCGAAGAGAATCAAGGAGTTTACAGATTATGTTTAGCTAGAATTTTAAAAATCACTCATTCACTAACTCGCTTAATCCCTCAATAATCGAAGTATGAAAAATATTCTTTTGCATCTCAGGATTCCTTTTTCTTTTTTCCTAATGCCTGTTTATTGGTTTGCTTTAAGCCAAACAAATCAAACAGATACAACAATCAGTATTGGTGTTTTTATCCTTTTGCATTTACTGATTTATCCTGCCTCAAACGCTTACAACAGTTATTATGATAAAGATGAAGGTTCAATTGGTGGTTTAGAAAATCCTCCGCCTGTCAGCAAAGAACTTTTTTATGTAGCTTGGGCATTAGATATTTTGGCGATAATCATTGCTTACTTTCTTGCTGGTTGGATTTTAGCTTTGGCTTTGTTCATTTACAGCAGCGTTTCAAAGGCTTATTCTAACGATAAAATCAGACTCAAAAAATATCCTATTCTAAGCTGGATTACAGTCGGTATTTTTCAGGGAGCTTTTACTTATTTAACCGTCATTCAAGCAGTTGACAATGTTTTGTTAAGTGATTTAATGCAAGAAAAATACTTGTTTCCTACTGTGTTAAGTAGCTTTAATTTATTAGGATTTTACCCGATGACACAAATTTATCAACACGAAGAAGATGCCAAACGAGGCGATTTAACCATGAGTAGATTATTAGGAATCAGAGGTACTTTTTTATTCACTGCGGGTATTTTTCTACTGGTTACTATTGGTTTTTTCTTCTTTTTTCAGGAAAAGGAAATCTTTAATTTCTCTGCTTTTATTGTTTATCTGATTGTAATGTCTCCAGTCTTAATTTTCTTCAATGTTTGGTTTTTGAAAGTATTAAAAAATGAACAATTAGCTGATTACAAACACACGATGCAACTTAACTTTTTGGGTTCTATTTGTTTGAATGTTTTTTTCGTGTTACTTTTTCTGAGCAAGTAACCTAGTTGATGAATAAGTATCAGGATTATTAAAAAGATGTATATTTAGCCTCTAAATACAATACTCAACAAACTTATGTCTTCTCAAGCTATTACTACTTCCATTTTTGATTTATTCAAGGTTGGTCCTGGGCCATCAAGTTCGCATACAATTGGTCCGATGAAAGCATCTTTCGATTTCCTGAAAGAAATCAACCTTTTATCAGCACCAGCAACTTCTCAAAACCTTAGTATTGAAATCCATTTATACGGCTCGTTAAGTGCAACAGGCAAAGGACATGGCACAGACAGAGCCATCGTTGCGGGATTGATGGGCTGGAAACCAGATACTTGTGACCCTATAAAATTTCTGAAAATTCTCAAAAATACTGCTGAAAAATATCCAGTCAAATTCCATGAATATATTATTGAAGTAAATGCAGATAATTTTTTCTTTCACAAAGGAAAATACGATTCTCCTCATGCCAATACGATGGTGTTAAAATTGAAAGATGAAGAGCAATTAATACTTGAGCATGAATATTATTCCATCGGTGGCGGATTTATTTACCGAAAAGGAGAAAAACAAAATACTAAAAGTACTGCAATACTTCCTTTCCCATACACCAGTATGAAGGAATTAAAAGCACATTTGAGTCGTGAAAAAATTACTTTAACAGAACTCATGTTGGCAAATGAAATGGCTTTGACGGGTACTTCAAAAAAGGAAATCGAATATAAGATTGATACCATTTTAGATTTCATGCACAAAGCAGTAAAACGTGGTTTGAAGGATAATAGAGTATTGCCTGGCACGATTAAATTACGTAGAAAAGCACCTTTACTTTATCAAAGAGCTAAAAACTTGGCGATTACGAGCGATAGTTTTTTGATTTTTTTAAATGCTTATTGTCTGGCAGCTTCTGAAGAAAATGCGGCTGGAAACATTGTAGTTACCGCTCCAACTTCGGGTGCATCGGGTGTAATTCCGGGCATTACTTATTTGATTAAAAATCATTTTCATTATGCTCCATCCTTAATGCGAGATGGCATGTGGGCGGCGGCGGCAGTTGGTTTTTTGGTAAAACATAATGCGAGTATTTCAGGTGCAGAAATGGGTTGTATGGGAGAAATCGGTTCGGCATCAGCAATGGCTGCTGCGATGTTGACTTACTGTGCAACAAAAGATATTAATGCGATGGAATCGGCTGCTGAAATTGGTATTGAACACCATTTGGGCATGACTTGCGACCCAATCGGGGGTTATGTTCAGATTCCGTGTATCGAACGCAATGCGATGGGTGCAGTAAAATCTTATAATGCTTTTTTACTAGCAACTTCTGGCGATAGTTCTTTACAGAAAATTTCTCTAGACAGCGTCATTAAAGTAATGAAAGCTACTGGAAAAGATATGTCTAAAAAATACAAAGAAACTTCAGAAGCTGGTTTGGCTCTGAGTGCTACGGAATGTTAGGATATAAATTAAAACTTATATCCTACAGCCCATTCAAAGCCACCAATATCATTTATTTTTGGTCCATCAACATAATCTTTCAAACCATTATCAAAAGGGTCATTTGGTTGAAACTTATCATAAAAATACAAATCTTGTCGCTCTTGCTTAGAAAAGCCTTTGTAATATCTCAATTCAAAATTCAACGGAATTTTCTTTAAGCCATATACTAATCCCAGATTTATTCCATAATCAATTTTTGAGGTGCCAAGTGAAGAGCTGTCAAATTCTTTTGCTTTATCCCTCAACCAGTCACTATCCCATGTCCCACTCTTTAAAAAAAGCGATCTTTTTAGTGAATAACCAATATAAGATCCCGCTTTTAACGAAAAACCAGTATTCTGGTTATTGTTTTTGTTAAGATGAAGCTTCAAATGTACTGGCAATTCAACAAAGGAATTAACTATTCCTTCATCTCCATAAGCTAAAGTAGCACCTATAGAATTTAAATACGATACATTAACAATGTGTCCTCTTACAGTTCTATTTAATTCAGTACTTAATGATAATTTGTTTGTTAGTGGTACTTCATACGACAAACCGATGTTGGGTAAACTAATAATTTGGTCAGAAAAACTCAAGCCAATTCTCGCACCAAATTTTTGAGAAAAAGATAATGTACTTTGTAAAAGTAGTAAGATGAATAGAAGCTTTTTCATAGAATTTTATGTGTTAAATGTTTTAGAAATAATAATATGTACAACGTACTTATTACAAGTAAATTGAAAAATTTCTATATAAAAACACGCCTACTTTCTTGAACAGCTTTTCTGAAAGCAGATAAATTTAGTCCTAAATCAATTTGTTTACTTTCGAAAAACTCAATCAAATTTTGAGTGTTGATATTACCGACTAATTCATCTTCCGCCATTGGACAACCGCCAAATCCTCCGATGGCACCATCAAAACGAGTGCAACCAGCCTCATAAGCCGCTTGGATTTTGGGTAACCAAGCATCGGCACGGGCATGAAAATGTCCGCCAAATTCAATATTCGGATAAGTTGGAATTAAAGTATTAAAGATTGAAGTAATAATTTCAGCATTTGCCAAGCCAACAGTATCTGAAAGAGCAATAATTTTAATGCCAAGATTAGCCATCTTTTCCGCCCAATTCGCTACAATTTCACCATCATAAGCATCTTGATATGGATTTCCAAAAGCCATTGAAAAATATACTACCAATGCTTTATTATTCTTCAAACAAAGTGCTTGAATGGCTTCTACTGTTTTAAAAGCTTCTTCAACAGAAATATTCGTGTTGCGTTGTTGAAAAGTTTCTGAAATAGAAAATGGGAAACCTAAGTATTTGATTTTTTCGAAAGTAACCGCCTTTTCTGCTCCACGTAAATTTGCGATGATAGCCAGTAATTTCGTCTGAGAATTACTTTCTTCCAAAGCACGATACACTAATTCTGTATCTGCCATTTGAGGAATGGCTTTTGGCGAAACAAAACTGCCGAAATCAAGCGTATCAAAACCGACTTCTAATAATTGCTTGAGGTAAGTAATCTTTTGTTCAGTCGGAATTTGCCTTTCCCAGCCTTGCATGGCATCTCGTGGGCATTCTACCAGTTTAATGTTTTTCATATTTTAAGGTTCATTATTGAATGGACAACAATGATTTTAGATTGTTTTTTGAAGTACCGAATTGACATTAAACATAGCTTTTTTCTGATGAAAAACAAAAATCCCGACCATTGCTGAATCGGGACTTTGTAAAAGTGGTCAGGTAATTATTTTAAATGAATGGAATCCCAAACATTTCAAAATCATCTTCTATCTTAAATAGTACAAGATGTTCAACATAAAACCAAACTTTATGGGTGAATTAAAATAATCAATATGAGATTTTAAATGAATGTTTTTTGTTTAAACCATAACGAAAGGATTTTGGCTTTAGTCTTTTAACATACTTTTTTAACAAAACTGAGTAAAAAACCGTTGTAAATCCTATTAAACGCATGCCAATATGTCAATTGGCATAAGGTTTGACCGTTTAATAAATGAAATTTGTTTGTATAATTTTTAAGTGTAATTTTATAACTTCTGTCATTGTGGCAGAACATTTCATTTGAATTTGGAAATAGTCGTTACTAAATTTCAAACTATTCTCCACTTAAATTAAATCGTGTTTAGCCAGTTTAGCTACATCATCACATTACATATTTCCAAATTTGCATAATACATAATATGAGTCTAGATAAAAACTTTTTAAATAACCTTAAGCTTGCCGAAATTTCTGATTTCGATGGCATTGAATTAATTCCTCTTGGTTCAGAAGGAGTTGATGATGAAAAACTTGGAAAACTTACTGACGAATTACCAATATTACCTATTCGAAATGTTATTTTATTCCCTGGAATGGTAATTCCAATTACTGTTGGAAGACAAAAATCTGTTCGTCTGGTAAAAAAAGCATACAAAGGCAATAGAACAATTGGCGTAATTACCCAAGCCAATCCGAATAAAGAAGAACCCGTAGGGGAAGATTTATACAAAGTTGGAACGGTAGCACATATCATCAAAATGATTGTTTTACCGGGAGGAAACACTACGATTATTGTTCAAGGACGTAAGCGTTTTGAGGTAGATACTTATATCAAAACAGAGCCAAACTTGATTGCGAAAGTAAAATATTTAGAAGATAATTTACCTTCAAAACTCAATAAGGAAAACAAAGCCTTGATTCAATCTTTGCGAGAAATGGCTACAAGAATTTTATTCTTGAATCCCGAAATTCCTCGTGAAGCACAGATTGCTTTAGACAATATTGAATCACCAAACTTTCTGATTCACTTCCTTTCTGCCAATGTCAATGCTGAACTAGCCGAAAAGCAACAATTGCTAGAAACAATTAATGGACTTGAGCAGGCTAGAAAATTACTTGAATTGATGATGACCGATATTGATTTATTGGAAATCAAGCGTGAAATTCAAAGTAAAGCAAGTAGTGATATAGACCAGCAGCAGCGTGATTATTATTTGCGTCAGCAAATTAAAGTTTTACAAGAAGAATTGGGCGTTGATAGTCCAGAAGCTGAACTTGATAAAATTAGGGCAAAAGGAGCAAATAAAAAATGGAGTAAGGAAGTCGGTGACCATTTCCAAAAAGAATTAGCCAAATTACAACGCACCAATTCGATGTCGGCAGAATATCCGATGTTGATGAATTACGTTGAATTATTGGTTGATTTACCTTGGAACGAAATCACAAAAGACAATTTTGACCTTAAGAAAGCTCAAAAAGTACTTGATTCAGACCATTTCGGACTGGAAAAAGTAAAAGAAAGAATCATAGAATACTTAGCCGTATTAAAAATGAAGGGCAATATGAAAGCCCCAATTTTATGTTTATACGGCCCTCCGGGTGTTGGAAAAACCTCTTTGGGTAAATCTGTAGCCAAAGCTTTAGGTAGAAAATATGTAAGAATGGCGTTGGGCGGTTTGCATGATGAATCTGAAATCAGAGGACATCGTAAAACCTACATCGGTGCTATGCCTGGGAAATTAATCCAAAATATTAAAAAGGCAGGTTCTGCAAATCCTGTTTTTATTTTAGATGAGATTGATAAAGTAGGCTCAGACCACCGTGGCGATCCTTCTTCGGCTTTGTTAGAAGTACTTGACCCAGAGCAAAACAATGCGTTCATGGATAATTACTTAGAAATTGAATATGATCTTTCTAAAGTATTATTCATCGCTACGGCAAACTCTTTGGATAGTATTCATCCAGCACTTCGTGACCGTATGGAAATCATTGACATCAGTGGTTACACGATGGAGGAAAAAGTACAAATTGCCAAAAAACACCTTGTTCCAAAACAAAAAGAAGAACATGGTCTAGAAAATAAAACCTTGAGTATTACGGATGCTGCTTTACAAAAATTAATTGAAGGCTACACTCGTGAATCTGGCGTTAGAAAACTAGAACAACAAGTAGGTAAATTGATTCGAAAAGTAACGAAATCAATTGCCATGCAAGAAGAATATCCAAAGGTGATTAAACCTGAGGAGGTTGTGAAGTTATTAGGACAAGAGTATTTCGATAAAGATTTATACGAAACAAACGATACAGCTGGCGTAGTAACAGGTTTAGCTTGGACTCCTGTTGGTGGCGATATTTTATTCATTGAATCAATCTTGAATCGTGGAAAAGGTGGCGTTACTTTATCGGGTCAGTTAGGCGATGTAATGAAAGAATCAGCAATGGCTGCACTTTCATACTTGAGAGCTCATGCTGATGAATATGGTATTGATTATAGAATTTTTGATAATTATAACCTTCATATTCACGTTCCAGCAGGTGCAGTTCCTAAAGATGGACCATCGGCAGGGATTACGATGACAACGTCTATCGCCTCGGCTTTAACACAGCGTAAAGTAAAGCCTAATTTGGCTATGACTGGAGAAGTAACCTTACGTGGTAAAGTATTGCCAGTTGGCGGTATCAAAGAAAAGATTTTAGCTGCTAAACGTGCAGGAATTCAAGAGATTATTTTATGTCATAAAAACAGAAAAGACATCGAAGAAATCACACCGTCTTATATTTCAGACCTTACTTTCCATTTTGTGGATATGGTTGATGAAGTACTAAAGATTGCTTTGATGGAAGAAAAAGTTTCAAAGCCAATCAATTTTATTTTTCCAGAAGATAAGCGAGAAGTAATTTTAAATTAGTCATAAAAAAAGCGGAAGATTTAGGTCTTCCGCTTTTTTGTTGCTTTCATCTATTACTTCACCGAAAGTACTTTAAACTCTGTTCTACGATTTAGCTGATGTTCTTCTTCAGTACAATTTACACCGTCGGCACATTTGTTTACTAATTGGCTTTCTCCATAACCTTTAGCTACAATTCTGGCAGAAGAAATTCCTTTTGATATAATATAAGCAACTGCCGCATCGGCTCTTCTTTGCGATAATTTAGCATTATACTCTGTCGTCGCTCTTGAATCGGTGTGTGAACCTAATTCTAGCCTAATGGTTGGATTATCATTTAAAATCTGAACAATTTTATCCAATTCTGGTGAGGCGTCACTTCTAATATCCGCCTTATCTAAATCATAATAAATCGGGGCAATTTGGAAGATTTTTGTAATTTCTTTCCCAACTTCTGGTTTATCTAATTTAATACTTGCATAAAAAGTAGTATCAGTTTCCGCTTTTGTAAGAAGCTCTAATGGTACTGATTTCCCAAGCATCGTAAATGGCTCACGTTTGGTAAAGTAGCCATTTTTTTCAGTGACAATTGTATAAGATTTATCTTCTTCCATTTTCACTTTGCCAAAAGTACCTTCTGATTTTGTATAAATCTCCTCAATAGCTTGGTTCGTTGAATTATCAATAATGGCTACTTTTACTTCATCCAATGGCTGATTGTTCATATCGGTAATACTTCCTGCCAAGAAATAACGAATAATTTTCTTTTTAGGCGTTTCTTTAGCAATTACTGGTACATCGTACTTTTTATCAGGCTGTGTATTTTCGAAATAATAAATATCGTCATCTCCTTTTCCTGAATCACGATTTGAGGCGAAATATCCTTTGGTAGAATCTATGGCAACCAAACCAAAATCATCAAAACGAGAATTTAATGGAATGCCTAAATGTTCTACTGAAATTTCTCCATTTTTACGAGTTGCCACGAATAAATCTAAACCTCCTAAACCTGCGTGACCATCCGAAGAAAAATATAATTTTCCATCTGCTGAAACATAAGGGAACATTTCATCACCAGCAGTATTAATATCTGCTCCTAAATTAATAGCTCTACCAAATCTGCCCGCATTGTCAATATTGGCACGATACAAATCAATTCCCCCTTTTCCACCAGCACGATTCGACCCAAAATAGAGTGTTTTATTATCAGCAGAAAAAGATGGGCAACCATCCCAAGCCAATGAATCTGAGACTGAAATTATTTCTGGTTCTGTCCAAACGCCATCAATATTTCTTGAAATGTATAAATCTACGTCAGGAGATTCATCAGAACGTTTTCCCGCATTTCCTCTGGCAAAAACCATCATTTTACCATCTTTAGAAAATGTTGGCGTCCCTTCATTTGCATTATTTTTGAAGATTGTCGTGCTGAAAAGCGAAGGATTTCCTAGTTCTGTAGGACTGTTCAGCGAAGCTCTGTATAAACCTAAGTAAGGCAAACCGTTACTTTTATAGATAATATCTTTGCGTGAAGCCGTAAAAATCAAATCGTTTCCTTGAATAATCGGAGCGAATTCAGCACCAGTAGAATTGATATTCAAAGGTTTTAATTCGATGTACGTTTTTTTATTGGCTAAAGCTTCTACTTCCTCTAATTGGTCTATTTCTGCTTGAGCCTTACTTTTGAATAATTTACTTGGTACGCCTGAAAGATACTTTTCTAAATTTTGAGCAGCTTCTTGGTACTTCCCTTGCATTTTTTGCGTGGTTGCCAAATGATAACGCAAATCATTTTCTCTGCTTCCCGCAGCCAATGCTTTTTCATAAAATTCGCCTGCTAAAATGCTACGATTCGATAATCGAAACGACTCGGCAAGTAAATAATTTGTTTTAGCCAATTCATAATTTGCTGCAGATGCCTTTTTTAATTCTTTAATGGCTAATTCGTATTCACCATTGTCAAATTTTTTCTGACCTTTTTTAAACGATTGAAGTGCTGAATTACAACTATTCAACAAGATTATCGCTGAGAAAAGAGCTATAAGTTGACGAAATTTTTGCATAGTTTTCTTTAAGAGAATTGATTTGATTAATCTGAGTAAGCTAAAATTATCTTTTCACAAACCTTCAAAAGGAGTAAAATTTACTCAGAATACGGTAAATATAACCAATTTATAAACGAGTTTTGGCCTAAAATGATTGTACTTAATAGATTTTAATTTAGCCTTAAAATTCAAACAATTCTAAATTGATAAAATAGACCGTTTTTAGGATGCTATTTTACTTCATTTCGAGAAGCTTTAAGCTAGTAAAATCAGACATATCAAATCAAGAAAAAAATATTTGAAAATTTGTACTTTAATAAGTATTTAAAGTTTAAAATATATTGTACCTTTGCGAGCCTTTTGGCAAAAGTTGATTTTTAAGTTTCTGAAAGTGAATAACTTATTTTTAATTATTCGATAATTTATTTCAGGATTCAGCCATTTAAAAATTTTATTTTACAGCAGTGATGTTGCAATATTTTAACTAAGACATCTGCGATTTAGAAACAGATAATTTTCTAAAATCGTTGATAAAATTAACAATGAGAAAGCGAATCGAAAAAGAAGATTTGGGCTTCGAAAGAAGACAACAAACTCGTGAAAGAAAAGACGAGTTAAGTCGTGAATTAGGACGTGATGTTCCTGCAAGAAAGACTTACGGAGGCGAGAGACCTCAAGGTGAAAGAAGAGAATTTAACTCAGGTGAACGTCGTGACTTCAAACCACAAGGCGAAAGAAGAGAATTCAACTCGGAACGTCGTGATTTTAAACCACAAGGCGAAAGAAGAGAATTTAATTCAGGTGAACGTCGTGAATTTAAACCACAAGGCGAAAGAAGAGAATTCAACTCAGGCGAGCGTCGTGATTTCAAACCACAAGGCGAAAGAAGAGAATTCAACTCGGAACGTCGTGACTTCAAGCCACAAGGCGAAAGAAGAGAATTTAATTCAGGTGAACGTCGTGAATTTAAACCACAAGGCGAAAGAAGAGAATTCAACTCAGGCGAACGTCGTGATTTCAAACCACAAGGCGAAAGAAGAGAATTTAATTCAGGCGAACGTCGTGACTTCAAACCACAAGGTGAAAGAAGAGAATTCAATTCGGGCGAACGTCGTGATTTCAAACCACAAGGTGAAAGACGAGAATTCAACTCGGAACGTCGTGAATTTAAACCACAAGGCGAAAGAAGAGAATTTAATTCAGGCGAACGTCGTGACTTTAAACCACAAG
>NZ_JAYGIL010000018.1:0-95142 GCF_034931025.1 Arcicella gelida
AAGGCGAAAGAAGAGAATTCAACTCAGGCGAACGTCGTGATTTTAAACCACAAGGTGAAAGAAGAGAATTTAATTCAGGTGAACGTCGTGACTTCAAACCACAAGGCGAAAGAAGAGAATTCAACTCAGGCGAACGTCGTGATTTTAAACCACAAGGTGAAAGAAGAGAATTTAATTCAGGTGAACGTCGTGACTTCAAACCACAAGGCGAAAGAAGAGAATTTAACTCAGAACGTCGTGATTTTAAACCACAAGGTGATAAACCAGCTTTTGAACGCAAAGAGTTTGTAGATAAAAGAAAACCTGTTGGAAAAAGATTTGATAAAGGCGATTTTAACAAACCTCGTCCAGGCGCTGAAAGTTTTGAAAAAAAAAGTCGAAACGATAGACCAGAAAAGACATTTGGTTCAGCCAAAGCAAATTTTGGAGGAGATAATCTTTTCAAAGCTCACAGACCAGTAGAACAGTCTGATAAGTGGACTCCGAACTACAAACTTGATAAGTACAAAGATACTGCACCAAGAAAAGTTCAGAAATTGATTGAAAAATCAGAGCATAAATCTAATTCAGAGGTACGTCTGAATCGTTATATTGCTAATTCAGGCGTTTGTTCTCGTCGTGAAGCAGATGATTTAATCAAAGCGGGTGCTATTAAAGTAAATGGCGAAGTAGTTACTGAAATGGGTTATCAAGTAAAACCTGGCGACATCGTTAAGTACGGAACAAAGAAATTGAATCGTGAGAAAATGGTTTATGTTTTGGTGAACAAACCAAAAGATTTTATCACCACGACTGAAGATCCGAACGACCGCAAAACAGTAATGGATTTAGTGAAAAATGCTTGCGAAGAACGTATCTACCCAGTAGGTCGTTTGGATAGAAACACGACAGGTCTTTTATTATTGACAAACGATGGTGAATTAGCTGATAAATTGACTCACCCTTCTAACGAAATTGAAAAGTTATACCAAGTTGAATTGGATAAGCCTTTAACAGAAGAACATTTCGAGAAAATCAAAGCGGGTGTTACCTTAGAAGACGGTGAAATCAAGGCAGATGAATTAGGAATGGTTACTCCAGATGGAATGGTTGTAGGTATCAAAATTCACTCTGGTCGTAACAGAATTGTTAGACGTATTTTTGAATCATTAGGTTACGAAGTATTAAAACTAGATAGAACTACTTTTGCAGGTTTAAGCAAAAAAGATTTACCAAGAGGTACTTGGCGTTTCTTATCTGAAAGAGAAGTAGTGAAATTGAAGTTTTTTAAATAGATAGCTTTCAAGCTTCAGATGTCGGCTTTCAGCTTTATTCTCAAGTTACTCTGTTATCATTTACAAAATCATAAAAAAGCTCCGCAGGATTTATTTCTGCGGAGCTTTTTTATTTGTTTTTAGTCGAATAAACATTCATTTGACGATTGAAAAGACAAAAAATCAAAAAAGCCACTGAATTTCAGTGGCTTTTTTAATATCTAAACAATTTTTAATCGACTTCTTAAAAGAACAATCTTTTTGAAACGAAAGCGAATTACAAATTCATCAATGATTCTCTACGTCTCATTTTTCCTGCAGGAATACCAAACATCATTTTGAAACGACGACAGAAGTACGCCGTATCTTTATAGCCTACATCAGCACCGATGGCACGAATAGATTTCTTAGAAGTTCTCAACAAACCTACAGCCGCTTCCATTCTTTGGTATTCGATATAATCTTGTGGATTAATACCTGTCAACATTTTAAAATACTGACCAACATAATCTTCAGAAACGTTTGCTACGTTCGCTAATACTTTATTCGATAAATCTCCACCGATATTATCTTTGATATAAGCAAAGATGTCAATTAAGCGTGGGTCTTTGAAATAAGTACTGTTGGTTGCTAATTGTTCAACAAACAAACGGTTTTTGATGATGTAACGAATAATTTCGATAACAATCTCTTCCGTTTTAATTTTGATGACACGTCCTTTACCAAGAATATCAGTCATATCTTCTTTCAAAATCTCCGCTAGCATGTGGGCTAGTTTATCGTCTCTTTTGATTAAGAATGGTGGAATATCTAAAGAAGTAAAGAAGTTTACCGAATCAAAAACTTTCGCCTCAAAAGCAACCATACCAAATGAATTCTCCATTTGTCCGATTCTTGAAGGCTCAAGGTTATATTCAAAATAAGACTCTCTATGAGTCATAAATTCCTCATTTGATATAGCTTTTGGTTTGTCAGCATTACCATAGGTTATCGAAAGCATTTTTCCACCAGGGATAAAAAGCATGTCTCCAACCTCAGCATGAATTGCTTCCTCGCCAAAAGAAACCTCACCGTTGTACAAAATCAAGAGTGTATTTTCTACATCATAAAAGTTTTTGATACGGATAGGTTGTAATATTCTAATGTTACGTGACTTGATAAACTTCACGCCTAGCGATTCAATTATCTTATTATAATCTTCCATTTTGCATCGTAATTTGGGTAATTGGAATTATAGAGCATTTAATTTTGGACAAAACTAATAAATCCATGTAAAATTCCAAAATTAAATGTAAAAATTGTTATATAATTATTTAACGGTAAAATACTTCCGCCATTCAAATTTATTGTAATATCCTAAGAATTTAAAATTTGATAGATTTTTTTTTGAAAATTTAATATTTGGAATTTTAGGGGATTTTTGTCAAATCAATTATTTTTTTACAAAAAAAGCTCCTCAAAACTCTATTACGATAGAAAGAATCTGCTGTTATTGACGACTAGGAAGTCATACTCTTTCTTTTAATATTACAACTTTTCTGTTAAGATGCAAGGGCGATTTAAGTAATTATTTTTACAAAACATAAAAGATTCTCTTGAGTAATATTTATCATCTTCAAAAATAAGTCCTAAGTATAAAATAGATATAAGCAATGTCTATAAATACGGTTCGGTTATATATTACTTCATAAAATCAAAAATGCACAATTCAAACTGAAAATGTTGCAATTTGAAACAAGCCTCTACCCATTCTTGGCTTTAAAGGCCTGTAGAGTTTCTTTAGTAAAATTACTTAGCACAAGCTTTCCACTGATTTCAGCTCTCTCAAGCAAGAGCGTATCCCAATGGTCTGTGTTTTTCCAGAGGATTCTTTTGAGTTCCTTCAAGGCTTCTGGATTATATTTTGATAAACTTCTTGCCAAACTGAGAACAGCTTCGTCCATTTCATTAGCTGTTTCAAATATTTCCATATACAAACCTTTTTCTTTTGCCCAATCAGCAGAAAAAAATTCTGTCGCTTTTAAAGCAAGTATCGAAAATGAGGAAAGTCCAATTTTTCGTTCAACAGCAGGTTCAATCACAGCAGGGATGATTCCGATACTTAGTTCACTTAATTTAATAGCCGCAAATTGGGTCGCAAAACAATAATCTGTAGCAGCAGCCAAGCCAACTCCGCCTCCAATGGCTTTTCCTTGAACTCTTCCCAATATTATTTTCGAAGATTTTCGACAAGAATTGATCACTTTGGCAAAGCCCGAAAAAAATATTTTACCAGAATTTATATCATCAATTGCCATCAATTCTGTAAAATCTGCTCCCGAACAAAAAGTTCTATCACCTTCACTTTGCAGAATAATGATTTGTACTTCTTCCTGTTCTCCTAATTTTTCTATGGTCATTGCCAATTCTTCCAAAAGTACAATAGACATGGCATTTACTGGCGGATTTCCAAAGACTAGTTTTACAATACCTCCGTCTAGCCTTTCCAACCTGATGATATATCTTTCAGTATCTTGCATAATAAAATTATTTTTAGATATTACAGTATTATTTTAATTTCAATAGCATTAAATTACAAATAAATAAAAGAATAATTTTATAAATAGCTTTCATTTAATACTTTGAAAACAATCAAAAGAATTAGAAAAAGCTATTGATAAAAGTAAATTAAACAATCTCAACAAACAATTCAACTTTAAAATGTACAAATCAGAACAATTAACCTTAGTCCGACAAAGTGCAAAAGAGTTTGCCGAACGTAAAATTCGTCCTCATATCATGGAATGGGACGAAGCCCAAATTTTCCCGATTGATTTAATGAAACAATTGGGCGAACAAGGCTTTCTGGGCGTACTCGTACCAGAGGAATATGGCGGAGCAGGCTTGGGCTATCATGAATACGTAGCAGTTATCGACGAAATCGCACAAGTTTGTGGTTCAATCGGTCTATCGGTGGCGGCACATAATTCATTGTGTACCAATCATATTTTACAATTTGGTTCAGAAAACCAAAAGCAACAATATTTGCCTCAATTGGCTTCTGGTAATTTTATTGGAGCATGGGCTTTGACCGAAGCTAATACAGGTTCAGATTCTGCCAGAATGCAGTGCATTGCTCGCAGAGAAGGCGATAATTATATCATCAATGGTTCAAAATGCTGGATTACTCATGGAAAATCAAGCGATGTTTTGGTGATAATGACCAGAACTGGCGAATTAGGAACAAGAGATAATGCCACAGCTTTTATTGTAGAACGTTCAAATACTGGTTTGAAATTTGGCAAAAAAGAAAATAAATTAGGAATGCGTGCTTCTGAAACGGCAGAAGTAATTTTAGAAGATTGTGTCGTGCCACTTTCAGCTCGTTTAGGAAATGAAGGCGAAGGCTTTAAACAAGCCATGAAAATTTTGGATGGTGGAAGGATTTCTATCGCTGCACTTTCTCTAGGCATTGCCAAAGGTGCAATGAAAGCCGCTGCTCGTTATGCACAAGAACGTCAACAATTTGGACAGGCTATCGCTAATTTTCAAGGAATCAGTTTTAAATTAGCTGAAATGGCGACCAAAATTCATGGAGCTGAATTGATGACACTTCACGCTGCCGACCTAAAAATGGAAGGAACGCATCTTACAAAAGAAGCCGCAATGGCAAAATATTATGCGTCAGAAGTGGCGGTAGAAGTAGCAACAGATGCCGTTCAGATTTTTGGAGGATATGGCTATACCAAAGATTTTCCCGTTGAAAAGTTTTATCGAGATGCAAAACTTTGTACCATCGGCGAGGGCACTTCTGAAATTCAGAAAATTGTAATTGCTCGAGAAGTATTAAAAGACTATCCAATCGCTTAAATGAGTCCCCAGCATAAAATTATGTTGGGGATTTTTTTGATTAATCTTTCTACCATTTTCTTATTTTGGTAGTCTTCTTATTAATTTCGTGTAATCCAATTAATTGATTCTAAATAAAATTGGCTTTATCGCAAATGCTAAAAATACTTCAACAACCTTATCCACATAACGATTCTACTCGTAGAAAACTCTTTCTTTCATTCGCTGCGGGAATTTTTATCGCCACTTTCTTAATGTTTTTTCAGCCTTTTGGTATTGCTAATTGGCATGATGATGCTAAGATTGTCATTCTAACAGGTTTTGGCATTATTACTTCTGCCACGATGCTTTTTATTTATTTTGGTGTTCAAAGCCTTTTCCCAAATTACTTTAAAGAAGAACGGTGGACAGTTGGCAGAGAAATAGGAATGGTTGCATTGAATGTGCTTTCAATCATGACAATTAATGTACTTTATACTCAGTATTATATTACGAAGGGTTTTAATATGCTGAATCTAGTTTCTATGGTAATTTATACGCTTGTGTTAGGCGTATTTCCAGCCACAGGCATTATTTTGATTAACTATATTTTTTACCTAAAACAATACAGTAAGCCTCCTCAGCCAAGCCATCTTCCAGAAAAAAGTATTGAAGAAGCATCAGCAATAAACGAAATAATATTAATTGCAGAGAATGGAAAAGATAGCATTACTTTATCGCCTGATTCTTTTTTTTACATAGAATCAAGTGATAACTATTCTACCGTTGTGTTTCTAAAAGAAGATATTTTTCAAAAAGAATTAATTAGAAGTAGTTTAACAAGGCTTGAAAGTCAGATTGTACCAACACAAATTGTTCGTTGTCACCGCTCGTTTATCGTCAATCTTGACAAAGTGGATAAAGTAACTGGCAATGCACAAGGCTATAAATTACATTTGAATGAAAGTGATTTTGTAATTCCTGTGGCTCGACGATATTCTGAAATTGTGTATGAATTGAAGTGATTAGTTTTTCTCGTGTACTTCTGTCAGAATTTTCGTTACTTCTTTTCTGATTTCTGACATCGGTTTCAAGAAACTATTGTTCATAATGCTGAAAATTAGTACTTTCCCTTTTTTAGTAACTAAGTAACCACTCAGGTTATAATTATTACTAAAAGAACCCGATTTGGCAAAAATAAAAGGTTCTTCGTTAGTAGGTAAACTTTTTAAAGTACCAGATTTTCCAGCCGCAGGAAGTAGTTTAAAAAGTCTTTCTTGTGGAACTGTTTGGTAAATATTTTGCAAAAGCTTCACGATACTTCTTGGTGTAAATAAATTATAGCGTGAAAGTCCAGAACCATCCACCCATCTCGAAGCATCAGGTAAATCACTCATAAATTGTTTTTTTGATGCTTCAATTCCTTTGCTGACATTCAATTCGCCCGTTAAAATATCGGCATTTAATAACATCAGATGTTCGGCAATCATGTTATCGCTAATGTGCAACATTCTTTTGTATAAACTATCGGCTGGTAAGCTATAAAATACTTTGGCAGATTTATCTAAAGCTTTATTAATCATGGTTACTTCTTTTTTCAAAGTATCGCTTAATAAAGCAACGGTAATTTCTACGCCAGTTTTGAAGGGAACATCTTGTATAAAATTTGCCTTCATTTTTTGAGTATTGGGATGACTAAATAAATTCGCTCCTAAATCTCGCTTAATGGAAAAAGTATTCTCATTTGACCATTCATAAACTTTATTCTCGAAAAGTTTAGGAGTAACACTCAAGTCTTTTGAAGAATTCGCTTTGAATCGAACCACATTTCCATGAATTGGAAAGCCTGAAATTTCTGCCGCATAATAATCATTGTAATCGTCCCAAGCCCAACCTTGTCCGAAGAAAGTTCCTGTGAAATTATCATTCGAAAAATAGATTTTTTCAGAACGATTTTTCAAGAAATCATATACTTTGCTTGTTGCTAAATCTGGATTAAGAAAAGAAGGGTCGCCAGTACCCCACAAAATCAATGAATCACCTGATGCTTTATAATGAAAAGCAGGAATGGAATCTCCTAAAGTTTTCAAGCTGGCATAAAAAGTAAATAATTTTGTATTGGATGCAGGCATGAAATAGCGATTTGCCTCTTGTTCAAAAACTATTTTTTGTTCTGCAATATCGTAAAAAACAATTCCTGTTTGGTTCTGAGCAAAGGCTGTTGATTGCTGAATTAATTTAGCCGTAGATTTCATTGATACTTTATTGGTATTGCAGGACGAAAAGCCAAGTACCATCAAAAACAAGAAAGGAGTAACAATACGCATCATAAGTATTCAATAATTTTAGATGAAATAAGAATTCAATTCAGTAAATCGTCGAAAAGTACGGATTTTTTTTACATCAAAATCATAAAATAAGATTTATTGTTTTGTGTGAATATCGGCTCGAAACGTGTCCAAAAGTATTTTCTTCATTACCTTTGTGTCGCTATAACCAAGTCTTCGGAAAACCCAAAGGCTGATTTTTCGTTATCTAATTAGATTAATATCATTCCATAAAATATTTCGTAATCATAAAATGTCTGTAAAATATTTTCATCTCACAGTAAAAGAAATCATCGACGAAACGCCCGATACTAAAACCTTTACTTTTTGGCATCCAGTACATCAATCTGTAAGTTATAAAGCTGGTCAATTTCTAACGTTAATTCCAGTAATCAACGGACAAAAAGTGCGTAGAAGTTACTCAATGTCAAGTTCTCCCAACAAAGACGCTTCCATTGCTGTCACTGTAAAAAGAGTACCAAATGGATTAGTATCTAATTATTTATGTGATTCTGTAAAAGTAGGTGATGCCATCGAAGTAATGGAACCGATGGGACATTTTGTGCTTGAACCCAACCCAATGAAAGAACGTACCATCGTATTATTTGGTGGAGGTTCAGGAGTTACGCCTTTGATGTCAATCTTAAAATCTGTTTTACCTGTTGAACAAGGCTCGAAAGTATATTTGGTTTATGGTTCAAGAAGTGAAGAAGATATTATTTTCAAAAAACAGTTAACTGAATTAGAATTAAAATACGAAGGTCGTTTCAAAGTATTACACGTGTTGACGAAACCTTCTTATACTTGGACGGGCTACAAAACTCGTATCAATCAAGCTTCAGCGGTAATTTTCTTGAAACAAGATTTTGCGATTGATATTGCTAAAGCAGAGTATTATTTATGTGGTCCAGAAGGAATGATGGAACAAGTAGAAAGTGCTTTGAAAATGTTTAACGTTCCGACGGATAATATTCATAAAGAACATTTCGGCGGAAATACTGCTCATGAAATTCATGTAGAAGACGAAGATGATTCAATCAAGCCACAAACCGTAACGATTCAATACGAAGGCAATGAGTACGAAGTATTGGTAAAACCGCATGAAACCATTTTGGAAGCGGCTTTGCGTGAAGATATTGATTTACCTTATTCTTGTCAGGCTGGAATGTGTACTGCTTGTTTAGGAAAATGTGTTTCAGGAAAAGTACACATGGATGAGGAAGACGGACTTACTGATAAAGAATTACAACAAGGTTATATTCTTACTTGTGTGGCACATCCTAAAACGGCTGGCGTTGTGATTGAGGTAGAGTAAATTATTGAGATAAAATAATTTGAAATGGTGATTTTGGAGATTTCCAATATCACCATTTTCTGTTTTTACCCGCTTATTCCCTATCGCCATTGTCCGTGTGTCTCACGAACAACTTTTAAAAACTGTAAACTCAAAGCTCATCGCTCATCGCTTACAGCCCAATGCAAAATCTTATCTTTCAAACAACATTCTTTTGCCAGTCGCACTTTCGTCGAAAGTGCCTTCTTGGAAAGCTAAATGTCCTGAAACAATAGTATGCGTAATTTTTGAATGCAAAGTTTGTCCTTCTAATGGCGACCATCCGCATTGATAATACACATTTTCTTTGGTAACGGTTGTACTATCGTTCAAGTCCACCAAGACTAAATCTGCCCAATAACCTTCACGGATATAACCTCTTTTTGAAATTTGGAAACAATCCGCCACGGCGTGCGACATCTTTTCGGCGATTTTCTCTAAAGTAATTTTCCCTTCTTTATAAAACTCCAACATCAAGTTTAGTGGATGCTGTACCAAAGGCAAACCAGATGGCGAAGACCAATAAGGATTTTGCTTTTCTGCCCAAGTATGCGGAGCGTGGTCGGTAGCAATTACGTCGATTTTATCATCTAATAATGCTTGTAACAATTGCTGTTTATGTCCGTCGGCTTTCACCGCAGGATTACATTTGATTTGATTGCCCAAAGTTTCATAATCACGAGCATCAAACCAAAGGTGATGCACACATACTTCGGAAGTAATTTTCTTTTCTTTTAATGGAATTTCATTCGTGAATAATGCCGTTTCTTTACCCGTTGTGATGTGTAAAATATGCAAACGAGTATTGTGGCGTTTGGCTAATTCAACCGCCATTGACGACGATTTATAACAAGCCTCCACATTTCTAATTTCTGGATGTACTCTTGGATGAGGATTATCGCCAAAACGTTCTTTATAGATTTCAGTATTGGCACGAACCGTAGCTTCATCTTCGCAGTGGGTTGCAATCAGCATCGGACTTTTCGAGAAAATATTTTCTAAAGTTTTCTCATTGTCCACCAACATATTTCCTGTTGAAGAACCCATAAAAACCTTGATGCCACAAACATTTTGGATGTTTGTTTTTAGTACTTCTTCGATATTATCGTTAGAAGCACCCATGTAAAAAGAGTAATTTGCTAAAGAAGTACGAGCTGCAATTTCGTATTTATCAGCCAATAATTCTTGATTCAAAGCATTTGGAACAGTATTGGGCATTTCCATAAAAGAAGTAACACCACCAGCCACACCAGCACGGGCTTCTGAATGGATACAAGCTTTATGAGTAAGTCCTGGTTCACGAAAATGCACTTGGTCGTCGATTACGCCAGGGAAAAGGTGTTTTCCTTTAGCATCAATTACTTTATCTGCGGTTAAACCAGATAAATTTGTATCAATTTTTTCAATCAAACCATCTTTTACAAAAATGTCAGTAGTTTGAATTTTGCCTTCGTTAACAACTTGGGCATTTAGGATGAGTATTGTTTTCATGCTTAAATCAGACTCAGAATTTACTTTCTTAACTTATCAATTTGTTTGGGAACAATGTCAATCGCTTTTTCAACTACTTTCGGAGCGAGCGGTTGAACAAGTGGATAAAGATATACTTTTTCAGAATCACTTTCAGGAATTTTGATACCGATTGCCGTAATTAACCAAATGAAAATACTGATGCCAAAAGCCCAAGTAAAAGCCCCAACCACAGCACCTGCAAATGAATCAAAATTGCCTAAAACGGTATAACGGATAGATTTCCGTAGAACCCATCCTAATTTATTAATAAGATAAACAATTGGGAAAAATACAGCACCAAAGCCAATATAAGGCATGATTTTATTGGTTACGCTATTACTCATATACGGTGAAGCCAAATCGCTGGCAAAACCAAGCGTTCGGAAACCAATGATGACAGATAAAACGAAAGCAACGATGGAAATGATTTCAATGATGATGCCTCGTTGATAACCAATATAAGCTCCCCAAAGGGTAGGAAGAAGGATAAAAATATCAATGGGTTGCATAGAAAAGAGATATGTTACCTCACCCCCGACTGTGTGTTGGGGGTGAGGTAAAAAACTAACTCAAAATGGCTTTCACCATCGCAGAAATCACTTTTCCATCTGCCAATCCTGCTAATTCTTTCGTAGCAACGCCCATGATTTTGCCCATGTCTGATGGAGCAGAAGCACCCACACGTACTTTAATTTCTTCTAATTTAGCACGAAGTTCCTCTTCTGTTAATTGTTTTGGCAAGAACTCTTCGACGATTGTCAGTTCGATTTGTTCTTTCTCAGCTAAATCCGCACGACCTTGTGTTGTGAATATTTCTAAAGAATCTCTTCTTTGTTTAGCAGCTTTGGTTAATAATTTTAATTCTACATCTGCTGATAAATCTCCACTGGCATTGTTTCCAGAAGTTTCTTCTAACAAAATGAGTGATTTTATAGCACGTAAAGTACGAAGACGGTCTTGGTCTTTTGCACGCATGGCATCTTTAATGCCGCTTTCAATATTGGTTTTTAATGACATGATTTTATTTGAGATTTTGAAAATATGTAATTTTGAAAAAGAAAGATTTTCAAAATACTTATCTTTGAAGCTTCTAAAGAACAAACATCTTAATAGAAATGTTCTTTTTACAAAGGTAAAAAACAGTTATCAGTTATTAGGCTAAGGCAATCAGTATTTTATTAATCAAGAAAGCAAAGCCTTAGAATGATAGCATTCATCCCCACTTATGACTAAATTAAGCGTAAATATTAATAAAATTGCTACTTTAAGAAACTCAAGAGGAGGCGACAATCCGAATGTGGTAAAAGTAGCCTTAGACTGCGAGCGTTTCGGGGCAGAAGGAATTACAGTACACCCACGCCCAGACGAACGCCATATTCGTTACTGTGATGTATTTGATTTGAAAGAAGTTGTAACAACAGAGTTTAACATTGAGGGAAATCCATCAGAGAAAAAGTTTGTGGAATTGGTTTTAGCCAATAAACCAACGCAAGTAACCTTAGTTCCTGATGCTTTGGGTGCAGTTACTTCTAATGCAGGTTGGGATACCATCAAGCATAAAAGTCTTTTAATAGATTTAGTAGCTCAGTTCAAAGAAGCTGGAATCAGAACCTCCATCTTTGTAGATGCCGATGTAAGAATGGTAGAAGGAGCAAAAGAAACAGGTACAGACCGTATCGAACTTTATACAGAACCTTATGCCGAAAACTATTTCAAAAATAAGGAATTAGCCATTCGTGATTTTGTCACTGCCGCTACCAGAGCCAATGAATTAGGTTTAGGCTTAAATGCAGGACATGATTTGAGTTTGGATAATTTACGATACTTTCAACAAAAAATTCCTAATTTGTTAGAAGTATCTATCGGACACGCATTAATTTGCGATGCCCTTTATTTGGGTTTGGAAAATACAGTGCAGTTGTATTTGAGGGAAACGAAAGCGGAGGATTAAAAGCCTACGTTGTAATAAAAAATCCCCAGTTATTCACATGGTTGAATAGCTGGGGATTTTTATTGAAAACCTACTTACAATTAGGAGTAAAAGTACCAGTAATATTTAAGGTATTGGTTCCAGCATTATAAACCGAATTTCCAACAATTCCAGTACCCGGAGGGAGAGCGAAATTATTTTTATTAAGAGTAAACAATCCCGAAGAATACCAAGTATTATTGTTCCAAGAGTAAACCATGTACTGATGTCCATTCACTAATTCAATAGTAAGAACACCATTATTACTAGTAATTCTTGAACCATAACTGAAATTGATGACACCATTTACTAAGTACAGGTAAGTCCAAGGATTTTTACCAGCCATCGCATTTGTATTATCGTAAAGATAGAACCAGCCAGAAGGCAAAATTTTAACATTCTTATTACTACACTTTCCGCTAATATTTATGTTTACCTTGACAATATCTGGAGTTGCTGGTGCACCAAATGTAATATCTATCGCTCCCTGTGTACATGGGTTGAATAGATTGGTTTGTGCCAATATTGGTAATCTTGGATTTAGATATAAGTTAAAAGATGATATAACAATTTTTGCTTGAGGTATTTGTGCCACATACGGAAAGGTTACTCTCATTCCGTCTGTTAAATATGCACCATGCAATGCCGCCAAGTATTGGTTATTTGGTGTTACCAATGTTACATCAAAATACCCGCTTTTCCCCGGACCGATACGTAATGTTACCGTTAAAGGTCTATTGCAAGTTCTTATACCATACCAGTACCAGTCAAGATTAAAACAAGATAAGTGTTTAGTTTCAAAATTAGCGACAAGTTTACCATTCGAATTGGTTGTAACGGTTACATCTCCCTCACTTTTCCATTGACCAGTTTGTTCATTCAAACTCCATAGCGGCACAACATCGCCAACTTTAATGTTTTCGCCAGTGTCAAAATTAGTTGTATTGGTATTGATTTCCATAGAAACCTTCACAGGAGCAGAAAACTGTTTTACATCGGTATTGCCAGCCTTCATATTAATAGACACTAACCCTGCCGAAACAAAATTAATCCCTTCACCATTATTGATGGATTGACCGTTTTGATCTACCACATTTGTTGGATTAAAGCCACCCGGAAATGCACTGTAAGAAGTAGGAGAAGTAGGGCTATAATGAACAATATTCGATGTCAGTTGATTGGCATTAATCGCTACTCCATTCGCATCCAACACTTTTGTCCCCGCAGGAATTGTAACGGTTGTTGTTTCAGACATTGTTGCACTTGTACCCGTCTTAAAATTATCACCATTTGAAACCCCATTTGTTAAAGTAGCTTGGCTAACAGATACCGATGTTCCGTCTGCTGGGTTGGCGTACTCTATCGCCGTAATGTCAATTACTTTTACAGAATCTGAAGTAATCGTAACCGTTTGTGTAACGGGAGCAAAACCAGGTATTTCAGCATAAACATTGAATCTTACAGGATTGCTTGTAGATGGATTAGCCGTGTTAACAATGTACAAAGGTAAAAGACCATGTGATGCCTGAAAATTAGTGCTACCACCGTCCATTTCCACCAAATTGGCATTTTTGCCACTTATTGTAACATTAAAGTCTCCCGGTTGGTTGGTCGATGAACTATTGGCATTAGCAAAATGAATCAGGATAGGAGATTTCGTTACATCATTGTTTACAGTTAGTTCAACTTCATCTAAAGGATTTATTTTGCTACATGAAAAGATTAAATAGAATCCAATGGATACCAAAAGCATTGGACGAAAGATTGATAAAAAATGTGTTTTCATTTGATTAAGAAGAGTTTTGAGATTGTTTTTGGTCACAGAAATAGATACTTCAAAAAAAGAGAGAAGGTTAAATAGCCCAACAATTAATATTTCCAGACTTACCGATTACCTACAGATTTGAATTTCTTCTTTGAATACGAATTCAGATTGAAGAAAAGTAGGTTGCATATCAACACAGAAAGAAATGATGACTTTCACTATGAATCATAGATAAAGACATTTTTTACGAGCATCAAAATTCGATGCTTAGCCTAACGAATTACTTGCAACACTATACGGTTCATTATGAACAAATAGTATCCCAAAATTTAAACAACAGAAACAGTTGAACGAAAAGTATTATACCTAAAATAATTATTGGAGAAGGGATTAACTTAAGTTTAAGTAATTAAAATAGCCTTAATACATTGATACTTTGAGTGTAATACCCAAGAGTCAAGACAAACACTGACATTAATTAGTCAGCTCTAAACTTTCAAAAAATAAAAACTTTAGTTGTAATGATGAAGTATTAAACGTGCTTTGGCTAAAAGAAGAAATTAAAGTAATCTTTTAGCTTCATGGGAGGATTAGGATAAATATGCTGACAAACATATAAATAAATTGCAATATTTTATAATAATATTTTAATTTATATTTTGTCTATACAAAAGAAGTGTCATTAAACTCAGGTTTTTTAATAATAGGTATTTATTAGAAAGTGACGAAAGTGGAGTATTGATTTAAAATAAAAAAGCGTTTCAAAATTTTATAAATTCTAAAACGCTTTTTACTAAAACCTATTTTCTATTTACAACTATTAAGCGGATAAACAAGTGTTGCATCTACTTCTCCTGAGGCTGGATTAACTGGAAAAGAACCTGTTAAGCCCACCGACGATACAATGGTTGCTGTGCCATTGCTGATAGTAACTTCGCCAGAATAGTTAGTTCCGTCATAAGTAGTTGTTAGCGTGTATTTTACATTTTTCTTCATGGCAAGTATTGCCTTGCCTTCTACTACATTTATTAACTGTTCTACTCCTGTCGCATCGACAAACTTCACCCAAACCGTTGGTTTGATGTTTACGTTTTTGTTCGTACAAGCCGCTGTAAAATTTAAGTTAACTTTAACAGCATCAGATTCTGTTTCAGCGGCTTCGTCAGTAGCATTTGGAGGAACTACTACTTTAGGTTCCTTGACCGTCATACTAATACTTTTATTGCTACAAGCATTAAAAGTACTACTCCCAACAATACCACCCTCTGAATTATATACAACAATTCTTGTCGAATATCCTTTTGGTACTCTTTTAGCTTTAAACTTTACTGTTGTACGATTAGATATTTTAAACGAAGGGTACGTTTTAGTGTATCTAGTTTTGCTATTTTTTATATACGATACTTTAGCATAATACTTTGATGTTGAATATCTGATGTTAGATTTAATGGTAACAGTATAAGTTTTACTTCCACAAGTTTTACCTTTATACTTCCAAGCAATAGTCCAAGTAGATAAGTGAGGTACTTTAAAGTTTGCCATTAAATTTCCATTTGCATCTTTAGTAATCGTTGCATCACCTTCTTCTGTCCATTCGTCTTTGTCTCTATCGTAGCTAAATACAGGAATTTGCTCTCCTACTTGTACAGGTTCTTCCGTCTCAGGATTTACCAAATCAGGATGTAAAGAAAGTGACATATCTAAAGGCTTTGAAAAGCTTTTTACATTTTTTCCGCCTGCTGTCATTTCGATATCAACAAAACCTGCTGTAATAAATGAAGCTTCGTCTGTAGTCCCATCTTTAAATTTAACAGTGTTTGCTTCGCCTTCATTCGGAAAACTATTGAAAGCATCTTCAGTACCAGTTCCGTATTGAATAATATTACTGTTTACACTTGTAGCATTGATTACGGCTCCAGTTTCGTCTTTTACTTGTGTGCCAGCGGGAATGGTAATTTTAGCAATTTCAGGTTTGTCAGTACTTGCAGGAATCACAATAGTTTCTCCTGTAGCCAATGATGTTGTTTTGGCAACAGATTTTACGCCATCGGGCAGAGCCGTGAGGTTGGTAAGTGCTACTCTATAAGTAGAACTTGAAAAATCTACAATGGAAATAGTGTAGTTAGTCGGGGCATAATTTGGCCCTTTTACTGATACCGTAAATTCAACTGGGGAATTTTCTGATGGGTTTACTTTTTCTGCTAAAACCAAAGAAAGTAAATTCCCTGCAACCTTGAAATCTTTTCCTCCTTGGTCGTTCAAAATAAGGTCTTTGTTGGGTCCTGAAATAGAAACCGTTAAATCCTTCGGCAAGGTTGTACTATTACTGTTGGCATCAACAAACTCGATAAGGATTGGAGCTTTGTAGATATTACTATTAACTGTTAAATCTACGTCTTCAAATGGGTTGATTTTCTGACAGGCAAAAACAAGGGAGATTCCTAAAGAAAAAAGTATTACCGTACGAAATATAGAAGTAAAATTTGTTTTCATTTTTTTTTTAATTAAGTTTAAATGGTTTTATTGATTTAGTCTAATCTAACGGTTAATCTCAAATTGATAACTGGCCAATACTGCCAATCTTTCATATTTTCTTGCACTTTAGCTTGTTGTTCGCTCATGCTACTCAATCTTTTTTCACCTGTTAAAGTAACTACTGGCGATTGTGTATAATAAGTACCTACTTCAAACCCGAATCCGATTCTACTTTTAGGAATAGTTCTTCCGAAACCTATTCCAGCAAATGGTGCAATTTTCTTTCCATAGTCAACCGAAAATTTAACATTACCAATTTCATCAGGAGTAAAAGTTGTACTTCCAAAAGTATAAGTTCCAGTAGGCGTAACAACTACCGATACTTTTCCTTTGTCGATATAAGATGCACCACCGAAAAGTTTAAAACTACTTTTCTTGAAAGGGTGATATTCAAAAGATAAACCAGCCATTGTCATATCAACGTCGCCAGCCAAATTTACTTCTTCATCAGAGGTATTTGTGTTTGAATTTACATTGTATTTGAAATAGCTAAAGCCAAGTCGAGTAGTAATTTTAGGGCTAATGGCATAAGCGAGGTCAATCCCTGGCGTTGTGCCTAGGTTCAGAGAGAAACCTAGTTTGTGAGCTGTTTTTGTTTTAGGAAATTCTTGTCCAAAAGTGGTATTTATACAGATAATGAAAAATGCACTAAGAAGGAATAAACTAATAGTAATTTTTTGTTTCATGAATTTGTATTTGTTTAAGTTTAAAATTTAGTCATACACTAGCAGTACATATATATTAAAACGCAATATTAGGTTTTAGCCAATTGATTTAGGTTTATGATAATTGTTGACAACTACCATAAACCTTATTTAGAAAAAATCCATAGGTTTAACGATAAGACAAACCTTTAGATAAAATGCTTTGATTCGAACCTATACAAGATAATTATTGCGATAAGTAATTGTAAAGCATTTGGATGTGTTAGAGATTCAATATAACAAAGGCGAATTGTTCACAGGGTTTATAATAGCGCAATTAGATTGATAAATATTAAGCGTGTTGGAGTTTAAAACAGACTATTCAATCCTTTGAAAAGAAAGAAAAATAAACAGAAATACCTGCATTTGACCCTACAAAGGTTGCGAGAGAAATAAGAGGAAAGCAAAAAAAAGACATGACAAAAAGATGACAAAGTTGTAACGTATTAATAAATAGGTCTTTGTGAGTAGTACTTATACTATATCATTTGTTTTTCGGCGTAAGCGTAATCTTGTTTGATGAATAGTATTTTTATTTACACCAATCATATTAGCCATCTCTTGGGCACTCAAGTTTAGCTTTTCAAGTATCAATAAGCGTGTTTCGGCATTGGTGAGATCAGGATATTTTTCTTTTTGTGTTTGAATATAGCCAGGATGAACTTTTTCAAATATCATTTTGAAGTTTGTCCAATCTTCGTCAGTCAAGATAGTCGATGAAATGAGTTGTTCCAAATACTCGTTTTGGTTATCATTAATTATGAGTTTTTCATTCTCGTGGCGGAGGCTTTCAGCTAAATCCGACATTTTGCGGAAATGTTGTGTCAATGAATTGAGGTCGTATTGGGCATTTGCCAATTCTTTTTCCTTTTGGTGATGTTTATGATGTAAGCGTCTGAGATTAACGTATGCAAATCCTACAACCAACAAAAGGATGACAAGTACAGCATTACGTAAATATTTCTGTAATTGTTTCTCATTTTCTATCATTTTTAAATGTCCAGCATACTTTTCTACTTCATAACGAAGTTGCATTTGCGATAACTTTTGGGTATCGTTACGTAAATTGAGACTGTCTTGTAGCTTTTGAGCAAGGTGAGTGTAATGTAATGCGGTAGCAAAATTTCCTTGTATTTCTTCATACTCTGAAGAATATTTATAGAGTTTGATATTCTTAAAATAGTCTAATAAACCTTTTGGGACTAAGTTATTTCTGATTGTCGTTGCACGTTCTAATAGCGAATCAACCTCTCTTGCCTTACCCAATTTCAATCTAATTGGAATTAGTACCATCAAAGCATCAAATTCTGCTTGCATAGAAACAATGGAATCTAATGAAAATTGAGACTTGATAAGTTCGTAACTCTTGTTTGCATAAAGTTCTCCCTCCTTAATTTTTCCTTGTTCAATAAGTGCTGAAGCAATATCAATAGAAGAAAAATTTAACCAGAAGTGATTCCAAAATCTTTGTTCGGGGGTTACAATTTGCAAGTTTTGATGAAAATTCAGAATTTTTTTGGCGTAAAAAATAGACTTATCATAATCCTTTTTGTCTTTCCAATAAGTTTGAAGATAACTCAATACTTGTGTGTAGTGAAATCCTCCTTCAATAGTTGGTTCAATAAAGCGTTCAGCTATACTTAGGTATTGGTATGCTTTGTCTAAATCTCCTAAATCCCAAAGACATTTACCGAAATCAAAAAGTAATCCAGCCACATTATAGTCTTTGAACTTTTCGAAACCAACACGTTGAAGTTGCTCAAAACAATACTGAACATCCAAATAATATTGTTCTTTGGATAATTTTTGACCTAAATATAAGTTGTTAGTTAAATGACAAAATGCCACAACCTCCTCTACTTCGTAGCCTTGTTGAGTGGCGTTTTTTTGCATTTCAGATAAGACATCATTGGCATTTCTACCATTTGGTATTTTAAATCCAACATGCCCTGAAATCAAAAAGGTGTAATATTTCAGCTCAAGTTGGCTATGATAATCTTTTTTTTCGCTAGCAATATCAATCATTTGTGTAAGAATAGTCGATAATTGAGCTACATTATCTATTTTCCAAAAAGGGAAATCATGAACGAAACGATACCTCTCGTTTTGTGTCATATTCCTAAAGTTTTCTTTATTGAATGAGGGCTGTGATAAAGAAGTATTCGAGAAGCTGAAGCAGTATGTAAATAATAAATTAACAATGATAAATAAGGATGTTTTTTTTAGTGGTATTATCAATGATAAGCAATATTTCATATTAAATTTTGGGTATCGCTAGCATTTAAAAGCTACTTAAATCTGTTTTTGTTAGGAATGTTTAGCCTGTTCAAAAATCTTATATAAAGTATTTTGATTGAAATTATTACTATAAAATTACAAAGCAAATATATTACAAAATCTATAAAATAGAGTTTTGTATTTTTTAATATACGTATAGTTTTCAAAATCAAAAAGGGGGCAAAAATTAACTTTTGCCCCCTTTTTGATTTTGAAAATTTCGAATTATTTACAACTATTTGATGTATAAACTGCAGTAAGCGTTGCAGTATTCGTTGCTGAATTATAATTTATTGCACCTGTTAGTCCATTGATTCCATTAGGAACAAACGTTGAACCCGTTTTACTGAATTTCCCCAAACCACTATAGAAATTTCCACCATAGAAAGCATAAACATAATATTCTACACCTTCAGCAATTTGAACGCTTAATTTCCCTTGATTTAAGTAAGCATATTTCCAGTCCCAACCACTTTGGTCCCAGAAATAAACCCATTCTGATGGTTTTATATTGACATCTTTATTAGAACATTTCGCTGTAAAGTCAATATTTAAAGTGATTTGAGCTGGAGGAGGCGTATCAGTGATTGAAACTTGAATACTACCCACAGAACAAGGATTAAATAAATTTGTTTGACCTACCACTTGCCAATTTCTAGTACTATAAACTACAATTTTAGCTTGTGAAATTGCTGGCATTCTTGGAATAGTAAGAGATAAACCTTCATACATTTCTTGACTATGAAGCCCTGCCAAGTATTGCCCTGAAGCTGTTTGAATCTGTACTTCATAAGGATAGATAGCTTGTTGTAAAGTTAAATTTGACTTTACATTTATTTTTAAAGTAGCGTTTGAACAATCACCAAATCCTCCAAAATATTCCCAAGACCAGTCTAAGTTCCAATAAGAAAGATGACTAGCTTTAAACGAAGCTACTAATTTCCCATCTTTATCTTTAACGATTGTAGATACTCCTTCTTCTTTCCATTGTCCTGTTTCACTATTCAAACTCCAAACGGGTACAGTATCGCCTTCTTTAATGGGGGCTTTTGTTATTGGGTTTATCTGAGTTGAGCTGACACCGATGGCAACATCAATAGGCGTCGAGAAGTTTTTTACCGCTTTTCCACCCGCTTCCATATCAATTGCTACAAAACCTGCCGTTTCAAAAGTAACAGGTTGAGTTTTTCCATCAGCAGTAACAGCATTTTCAGCGATAAATCCACCAGGGAAAGATTGAACAGATTCAGGCGAACCCGTACCAAAATGAGCCATTTGCACTTTTAATGAATTAGAACTAATCGGTGCTCCACTAGCATCCAACATTCTAGTTCCTGCCGGAATCGTAATTGTAGCAGCTTCAGTTTTTGTACTTGTTGTTGGGGCTATAATTTGTGTTACAGTACTAGCAACTCCATTATTCAGAGTGGCATTTTGTGATACAACACTTGTTCCTTTAGGAGGTGCTGTTACAGAAACTAATGGCACATAGATTTTTAATGGTTCTTTCGAATCTGTAATTCTTATCGTTTGATTTGAAGATACGAACCCAGTACAAGAAACGTAAACATTAAAAACAACGGGCTTTGTTGGAGAAGGATTAGCTTCAGGTAATAAATTAAGTGTTAAAACGCCACCAGTCATTTTAATACTTGAACCTTTATTCCCTAAATCATCGACAACTAAGTTAGCTCCTGTTCCTGAGATAACAGCAACAGCTTCTGTTGGTTGTACATTAGAATTTATATCTGCATTAACTGCCCTAACGAGGACAGGGGAAATATAAACATCATTATTTACCGTCAATTCCACATCTTCGAAAGGATTGATTTTCTGGCAGGCAAATACAAGTGAAAGTCCAAGAAATATATATATAATTGGACGAAATATAGCAGTAAAGTTTGTTTTCATCTTTTTAGAATAAAGTTTAAATGATATTATTGGATTAGTCTAATCTTACAGCTAATCTCAAGTTTACAACTGGCCAATATTGCCAATCTTTCATATTCTCTTGCACTTTAGCTTGTTGTTCGCTCATGCTACTCAATCTTTTTTCACCTGTTAAAGTAACTACTGGCGATTGTGTATAATAAGTACCAAGTTCGAACCCGAAACCAATTCTACTTTTAGGAATAGTTCTTCCGAAACCAATTCCAGCAAATGGTGCTATTTTTTTTCCATAGTCAACCGAAAACTTAACATTACCAATTTCATCAGGAGTAAAAGTTGTACTTCCAAAAGTATAAGTTCCAGTAGGCGTAACAACCACCGAAACTTTGCCTTTATCTATATAAGAGGCACCACCAAACAATTTAAAACTACTTTTCTTGAAAGGGTGATATTCAAAAGATAAGCCAGCCATTGTCATATCAACGTCGCCAGCCAAATTTACTTCTTCATCAGAGGTATTTGTGTTTGAATTTACGTTGTACTTGAAATAGCTAAAGCCAAGTCGAACGGCAACTTTTGGACTCAATCCATAAGCAATGTCAATTCCTGGTGTTGTCCCAAGATTCAAAGCGAAACCTAATTTGTGTGTTGTTTTTACTTTAGTTGGTTTAGCTAATGTAGTGTCTTGACCAAAGCAGATACTACTTATTAAACACAAACAAAAAAGCAATAAACTGAAGGTAGTTTTTGTTTTCATTTTTGTTTTATTTTAATCGGTTATATTTTACTGGGGCAAAAATATTGATTAGTGCATAATATTACATTTAATATTGAAATTATTATAAAAAATATCAAAAATTTTGCATTAAAAATCAATAATTAAAAATTCACCCAAGTATTTTTCTGTAATGATGATATTGCACAAATACTCGTTTGAGAAGTATTGATAATTTCATTAAATGGAATAATTGCTTCACCCCCATTTTGTAGTTTTTCCAGCCATAATTTAAACTGTTGAAAATGACCTTTATCTTGGCTTTGTGAAAAACCAGAACTTTTAAAACCGTAATAGATAGATTTCCTGAAATTATCCACAATAATTGTTCGCCCTTGTGAATAAATTTCTATGCGTTCTTTGGAGTAACTCTTATGACCATTTGAAAAATAATTGATTACACCTGTCGAACCATTTTGATATTTCAATAAAATAGTAGCATTATCAGTGTTCAAACTGGGCGATTTTTCCATGGTATTCATCACCACACTTTCTACCAAATTCCCAGTTAGAAAGGTAATTAAGTCAATTAAATGACAGGCTTCCCCAATAATTCTTCCACCGCCAATACTCATATCTTGTGTCCAGTGCGAACTCGGAATGAAACCTGCATTTATTGTAGCAATTACATTCATTGGTAAATTGTGATTGCCCAATTGCTTTTTAGCATCCAGCATAAAAGGCGAAAATCTTCGATTAAAACCAACAGTCAATGTTTTACCAGATTGCTGATATACGTCTATGATTTTATCAATTTCTGCTTGGTTCAACGCCAATGGTTTTTCTACAAAAACGTGTTTTCCTGCTTTCAAAGCCTCAATACAAAGCTTTGCGTGAGTATTATGTTGCGTAGTGATGATAACCGCTGATACTTCTGGGTCAGTAAAAATATTTTCATTATTACTTGTAGCTTTCGTAATGCCAAATTGTTGGGCAACAAGGCTTGCTGACAAACCATTGGATGAAGAAATGTACTTGATTTTAGCCTTTAACTTTTTTAAATTTGGCAATACAGTACTTTTTGTAAAATTCCCAGCTCCAATAATGGCTAAAATATCATTACTTTTTTCAAAAGAATTATGATGAAACTGAACGCTGTCTTGAAGTGAAAAACTCTTTTCAGAATACTCCAAAATTGACGCAATTGCATTGTTTTTCACGATGTTGGAATAAATTTCTTGAAAATTTTCAAAAGCTACTTTTTGGGTAATCAAGGAATTTACTTGTAGTTTTTTCTTGGCAATGGCGTTTAAAACGGCTTCAAAATTGCGTTTTACCGTCCAACGCACAAAGCTAACTGGGTAATCTTGTCCATTTTGCTCATAATTTGTCTCATAACGACCAGCACCATACGAACAAGAAACTTGAAAACTCAATTCTTTTTCATAAAAATCCGCTCGCTGAATTTCCAAACCAATTACGCCTACTAATACAATTCTTCCTCTTTTTCTGCTCATTTGGGCAGCTTGAGCAATTACTTCATTAGATTTTGTGGAGGCTGTAATGATTACGGCATCTACGCCAATTTGCTTTGTTAGCGTTTTGGCAATCTGTAAACTATCGTCTTGTTCCCTTACTTGAAAGGCTTTTATACCTTTTGAAATGGCTAAATCAACCTTACTTTGTTCAAAGTCAAAGGCAATAACTTCACAACCATTGGCTAATAACAATTCTGCCGTAAGTTGCCCGATTAAACCTAAGCCAATTACTACAACGATTTCTCCAAAAGTTGGGTTGACCAAACGAATACTTTGTAAAGCAATCGCCCCAACGACAGTAAAAGTAGCTTCCTCATCAGAAACTTCGTCAGGAATTAAAGCGACCAAGTTTTTAGGTACACAAACAACTTCTGCATGATGTCCATTAGAAACGACTCTATCGCCAATTTTAAATTCTGTTACTTCTGTTCCAATGGCAATTACTTCGCCCACATTGCAATAACCCAAAGGAATAGGTTCATTCAATTTTCGTCTGACGGCATCAAAAGTGGGTTTGAAACCATCCGTTTTAATTTTTGCTAAAACCTGCTTTACTTTTTCGGGTTGTTGTTGGGCTTTTGAAAGAAGATTTGATTTTCCGAATTGGACTAACATTTTCTCTGTTCCCAGTGAGACTAAAGAACGATGCGTTTTGATGAGTACACAAGCTTTACGAACTTGCGGAACTGGAATTTCAACCAAAGTAGTCTCTCCAGTTTGTAGATGCTGGATGATTTGTTTCATGGATGCAGGAATTGTTAATGGTGAGTTAATGAATTGTGAATAATTTATTTATTTAATTAAAAATAAATAAATTATATGAAATGACGATACATTAAATTAATAAACCTTATACATTTTAGTAATTAGAACATATTTAAGAATCTAATTAATGTAATATAGAAACCCAGTAGCGGTAACCTTTACGGTTACCGTTTCGCTCATACAAAAATAGATAACAGCAAATGCCAAGTAAAAAGTAATTCTTCCCGATGCACTAAAAGATTATCATTTCGCTCACATAAAAAACGGTAACCGCAAGGGGTACCGCTACTGAATTTCATTTGTATAAAGTAAGATATTATAAAAGACAGCTTACTTGCTCGCAATTCACTTTTTTACTCACACAATTTTACCGAAATCTGAAAGCCGACGACAGACCCCCGAAATCCTAAACCCCCAATTGTTCAATCAAAATATCCGCAATGCGTTCAGAAGTATGTCCGTCCCAAAGTGGTGGAATTTGACCTTTTTTCGTTTTTCCTGCTAAAATTTCTAATAAATTTTCGTGAACTGTCACAGGATTTAAGTCAGCCAATAACTGATTTGTCCCAATTTCAACCGTAATCGGTCTTTCCGTAGAATCTCTGAAAGTCAAACAAGGAATTTGCAAGAAAGTAGTTTCTTCTTGAATTCCTCCCGAATCAGTAATGATAATCGAGGCATTTTGCATCAATTGCAAAAATTCTAAATAGCCTTGCGGTTCAGTCAAAATCAAACCTTCAATCGCTGCTAATTTTTCAGATAAACCAAATTTCTTAAAATTATTCGCCGTGCGTGGGTGAATAGGCAACACCACTTTTTTATAGCGAGTAGTATCTGCAATGATATTCAAAATCGCTTCCAAACCTTCTGGCGTATCCACATTAGCAGGGCGGTGCATCGTCACGACAGCGTACTCATCTTTTTGTAAGCCAAAATCTTCTAAAACACTGGTCTCACGAGCTTTTTCTAAATAATACACCAAAGAATCAATCATCACATTACCTACAAAAAATACTTTTTCGTCTGGAACACCTTCACGTTTCAGATTATCCACGCCCGATTGTTCTGTAATAAATAAGTACTCTGCAACACTGTCCGTCAAAATTCTGTTTAATTCTTCGGGCATGGCACGGTCGCCACTTCGTAAACCTGCTTCTACGTGAGCCACAGGAATATGCGATTTTATCGCCACCAAAGTACAAGCCAAAGTTGCGTTTACGTCGCCAACTACAAGTACTAAATCAGGTTTTTCTTCCAACAAAACTTTCTCAAATTCAAGCATCGTCTTCGCCGTCACTTCGGTATGCGAACCACCGCCAACCCCTAAAAAGTAATGCGGTTTTGGCATTTGCAATTGCTCAAAAAAGACATCGCTCATTTTTGCATCAAAATGCTGACCAGTATGTACAATTTTCGATTCAATTTCAGGACGTTGTTCAAAAGCACGGTGTAAAGGTGCTACTTTCATAAAATTCGGTCTTGCCCCGACGATGTTCAAGATTTTTATCATAATGATATTTGTGGAAGCCTTGAGCTTTGTTTTTGTTTAAATGTCAAAAATTTGAAGGATAAAATTGAATTTATCTTAAAAAGGATAGCCAATTTTGATAGTAGAAATTTTCAAATCTTCAAATTTCCACATCTTCAAATCGAATACAAAGTTCAATCATTTTTCAGAACAGGCAAGGCAAATTTCAATTTTCTATACTTTTGTCATTTTTTGAAGAAAAGTAAAAGTTTCGTCTGCACAGCGTTGCCAAGAATATTGCTGAGAGTTTCTGAAGGCTTTTTGTGCTTTTTCAAAACATTTTTCAGGTGACGTAAGCATCATTTTCAAGCTTTCATAAATAGAATTAATATTTAAAGGGTCAAAGTAAAAAGCCGCATCGCCCAAAATTTCGGGCATTGGCCCATAATCAGAAGAAGCAATCGGCAAACCTGCTCGCATGGCTTCAACAAGAATATTGGGCATATTTTCGCAAGTTGAAGCAAAAACAAAAATGTCTGCACATTGGTAATAAGTAGCGATTCCCTCAAAATTTACTGCTCCGTGAACCTTAATAAAATCTGTTGAAGCTGGAAATTTTGCTAAAGAATGTTGCAATTTTTGCCAAGCAGGCGGATAAAAATCACCAATCAAGTCAAGATTCACTAAAAAACCATCTTCTCTAAGTTTTGCCACCGCTTCCACCACATTCCATTGATGTTTGTAAAGTGAAATCGTAGAAATGTACAAAAGCCGAATCGTAGTTTTTGGGTTAAACATTTTTGGTTTTTGAGAAAACCTATCCGCAACGCCATGATAAATGACTGGAAATTCAGAAAAATCTTTTCTTAAATGTTGACCAATATAATGTTTTGCGTACTCCGAAATAAAAATAATTCCCTTCGCTTGCCGAAATGACAGAGTTTGTAAAGCTGATAAAAACAAGTAACGAAACCAATTGAAGCGAAAACGAAAGTGGTCACGTTCTTTTTTCTCGAAAACCAACATATTCTGCGACATCGAAACGTAAGCCATTTTTGTACTAAAAAAACTTCCACCCGGCGAAAAAAGTAAATCACAATGTTTTCGAGCAATTTTCGGAAAAAAGAAAATTCTCTGGAAAAACCGTAAAAATGGCTGTTGTGTTTGTGGAAAAATTGCCTTTTTCAGCCAATCGAAATTTGGAAGTAAAGCCAAGGTTTCGGCATTTCCCCAAACAATTACTTGCTCGAAACCATAACGCTGAGGTTGGGCAACTTTGAGTAATTCGCTGATGTGCGTAAGTCCACCGCCTTTTTTGATGTTCGTTAAGTCGATGCCTAAAATCATAGCCAAGTAGGTTTGGGTTTTTGTAGAAGTGGATTTAAGCAAAAGTCAATACATTGACCAAAATAGCGTGAAATTGATTTTGTACTAATTTTTCCAGCTGTTTCGTTATTTTTTTCTACTATTTCAGTTTTTGCTTTTTCTGATAAATTCATAAAGTGCTGCAACTGACAAAGCAAAGAATGAAGATTTCCAGCTTGAAAAATAAAGCCATTTTGATTATTTTTTATCAGTGAAGCCGCACCGCAATCATCTGAAACTAAAATGAGCGTTTGGCATAAAATAGCTTCATTAACAACCATTCCCCAACCATCGAAATGAGAAGGAAGAATCAATAAATCGGCTTGTTGAATGAATTTTGGTACTTTATTGGCAGGAATTGTTCCGAGAAATTTTACATGATTTTGTAATTGAAAATATTGAATTTGCTCAAGGATTATGGCTTCAAGTCTCCCAGAACCAATAATTGTTAAAGAAAAATTATCAAAATGCTGTTTTAAAGCAAAAATTGCATCAATCAACAAAATGATTCCTTTGCGTTCAATCAGTTGCCCGACAAAAATTAATTCAATCGTATTCTTGTGGATTTTTTGCTTTTCACCAAGACTTAAATTCCTAAAATAACCAAAAGGTAAAATTCGATTTTCGTCAACGCCCAATTTTTTAAAGAAAGCCTCTCCACTTTTTCCCACAGCCAAGCAGCCTTTAGCATCTTGGAGTATTTTGCGAGTTATTGGCGTAAAGCAATTTTGTAGAAAAAATCGCTTTAAAAAACTTCGCTTTTTATTCGGAATCGGAGCTTCGGAGTAAATCAAATAATTCGCTTTCAACCATTTAAGCAAAAGCAAAGCCATAAAAAAGTACTTTTCAGCCCAAATTCCACCGAAAATATGTATTGCATTTTTGTGTTGATAAATGAATTGAAAGATTTGGAAAATACTTTTTTCTGAGAGATAACAGTATGAAAAATCCATCGAATTTTCGCTAAAATTCCAACCTTGCTGTACTCTTTCAACATTTATTTTATGAGCAAAAACTACGAATAATTCAAAATCAATAGAGATTTCATTCAAAAAGTCATTTTGATGAAAACTTGGAATGTTCATCCAAAAGATAATTTTCGTTTTTTTCATATTTACTTGGGTGTAATAAGAAGTTTAAAAGCGTGCGACGGTTTTTTGAAATTCCGCTGTTTGAGTGAAGCGATGCGGTTTGCCGCTACGATTCGGAATTTCTTGATTTTCTTTTGCGGTCCGCCGCTGCGGTTACTTTTCTTTTATCAAGAAAAGTAATATAAACTTCTGATTAACAAAATATTAAGTGCAACAAAAAAGTATAACAAGACGTTATTTTTTCAAGATTTATCAGTAATTTACCAAATCATTAAATACATCTGTTAAAAACACATGAATCAGTAAAATTCACAAAAGCAATCACGAGTTCAAGTATATTCTTTCAACATTAAAATTTAAGGATTATGGGTCGGAAAGTTTTAGTTTTAAATCAAGATTATAGTGCTTTAACCGTTTGTTCGATTCCTAAGGCTTTTTTACTTGTGTTTCTAAAAAAAGCTGATTTAATATCTGAGTCTGCTACAGAGCAACTAAGAAGTGTCTCGCAATCTTTTCCAATGCCTTCGGTGATTCGCTTACATCGTTATGTGTATTTGCCTTATAAAGGTGTGATGTTATCAAGACAAAATATCTTTAGACGTGATGGCGGGCAATGCCAATATTGCGGAACACCAGAAGATTTAACCTTAGACCACGTTTTGCCAAAGTCGAGAGGTGGAAGAACATCTTGGGATAATCTCACTACGGCTTGTAAACGATGCAATTCAAGAAAAGGAGACCTTACTCCAGAAGAAGCAGGTATGCCTTTAAAAACCAAACCTTATAAGCCTTCGTTTGTGATGTTTTTAAGAGATTTCGGAGGAAGTATAGAAGATAGCTGGTTGCCTTTCTTGGGAAAAAGAAAAGAAAAAGTAATGGTATAATAAATTAAAAGGAGGTCGCTCATTGATGGGCGACCTCCTTTTAATTTATTCTTGATTCGTAGAAATACGCTACTTAACCATTGCCTTTTTATAAAGCGGAACAGTACTACAAGGTTCGCCAAACATTAGTGATTGTACATAAGGTTTAAATAACCTTGTGATTTCTATATATGCACTGGTTGGAACAGGTACTTTAGAACAGCCTTTTATCACAACTTTTGCTCCACGATACTCTTCAGGATTAATTTTAGCAAGGGCTTCATAAAAAAGCTTATCTTCCAAGGCTTTTAAATCTCCAAAAACGATACAGTTTGCAAAGTCTTGAAGTTTCAGCGTCAATAACATATATGCCCAAGTAGGAATTACTGCATCTTCCGAACAAATTACAGCCACATTTTTACCTTCATACTGTGACCAGTCATGAATTTTAAGGAATTCTCTAAAGTCTTTTTCCTTTAAAATCATTCCCATAAAAAGATTGTCTTTCAAATCATAAACTACTCTTTCGCCTTGATGATAAAGTTCTTCAAGGTCGAATGAGATTAATCCGCTACTGGCTACTTTATTGATGATAATATCTTCTTCCATATTCGATTAAATTTTCTTTGGCTGAGTTCCTACAAAATCCTTTAAATAGAAAGGTTCGAAGCTCACTACATTTTCAAACAACGATTCTTCAAAAGATTTAGTTGCCAAAATACCAATGGTTTTGGCTGAAGGATGAACCGTATTTTCTAAAAAGATAGCATTTTTATGCGAAATGGCTTCACGACATTTTTCTGCTCCGTCGCCAAAGAAAACAATGGGTTGTGTATTTAACAAATCAAGAAAGGAATATTCGTCAATAATTTTAGCTTCAGTTTCTAAAATATTGTGATGCTTTTTATCCCAAATACTGCAATATACTTCCATTCTTCGAGCATCAATCATTGGGCAAAACAAGTAATTCTCAGGAAAGAAATCACTTATTTGCATTATCATTGCTTCTAAAGTATTCACAGAAATCAAAGGTTTATCCAAAGCAAAACAAAAGCCTTTTGCTGTAGAAACACCAATCCGTAAACCTGTATATGAGCCTGGACCTTTGGCTACGGCGATGGCATCTAACTGATTTAAGCTAAAACCAGCATGAGTAACAATATTTTCGCAAAGCGTTGTAAGCATTCCTGAATGAGATTTTTCAGTATAAAGCTCACTACAAGCCAAAATTTTGCCATCTTGATGAAGAGCAACCGAACATACTTTGGTGGAAGTATCTATGCTAAGGATTAAAGCCATTGGGATATTGATAATTAATTTCATGCAAAATTACATCCAAGCTACGGCAAATAAAAATGGCGATAGATTTCTCTAACGCCATCTTGTTTTTATACTTGTATAATTTGCTAATTTCCTTTTAAAATTGATTGATAACGAGGCATATCAGTAAACAATTTCAAGGCTTCCTGAATTTCTGGGTCTTTAGCAAACGATTGTTCACGAGTACCTTTTTGTAAGTAATAATGAACTACAATTTCTTGTTCTAAAGCTGTTTTGATTTCATCCTTAAACTTCATAATATCAGCTTCTTTACTGTGAGACAGTTTATTTCTTAAAGCTTTCAATTGTTCAGAAATATTTTCAAAATAACGTTCTCTTTTCGCAGATGCTTCTAATAAATTAAGGTCTTTTTCGGCTTGAGTCGTATAATCAAAATCTTGTGTAACCGCCCATTTTACAAAATCATTGTATTCTGCATTCGTCAATTCAAAATCTTTTGCAGGTTTGATGGTAGGATGTTCAAAATGGTATTTGATAGCATAATCAAATAAAATAAACTTGTTAGACAATGCCAAAGTAACCGCCGCTGGATAGGGTTTGTCAACTTCAATATCTGGTAAAACGCCACCGCCATCATATACTACTCTTCCACTTTTTTTGGTTTTGAATGGTCTGCGGAGCGAATCTGGCAATTTACCAACACTTCCATCTGGATTACGGTGGCTGTAATCAATCGCTTGAATACAACGTCCGCTTGGAATATAATACTTCGCCGTAGTTACTTTTAGTTTAGTATTATAAGTTAAATCACGAGTGATTTGTACCAAGCCTTTTCCATAGCTACGTTGTCCGATTAACACGCCACGGTCATAATCTTGAATTACTCCTGCTACAATTTCTGCGGCTGAGGCACTTCTTGAATTTGTTAAAACCGTTACTGGAATCTCTGTATCCATTGCTGCATTTAATCCAACATAAGTTTTGTTCCAATCTTGTACTTTGCCTTTGGTCGAAACAATTTCGGATTCTTTTGGCAGAAAAATATTACAAATATCAACAGCCATGTTCAGTAATCCACCCGGATTTTCACGTAAATCCAATACTAATTTCTTCATGCCTTTACCTTTCAATTCGGTAAATGCCGTACGAACTTCTTTGGATGCAGTACTTGTAAAATCTTTTAAATCAATATAACCAACTTCGTTATTAATCATGCCGTAATAAGGTACATTTTTCATTTTTACGACATCACGAGTAATCGAAAATTCTTCTAATTTATCCGTTCCATAACGTTTTACGGTTAGTTTTACGGCTGTTCCAGTTTGTCCTTTGATGAGTTTTCCAGCATCACCAATTTTTCGAGCAGCTAAATCAATGCCATCCACTTTTACAATTTCGTCCCCAATGCGTAATCCTGATTTTTCTGCGGGTGTTCCTTCATCAATCAGCATGATTACAATTTTGCCATTTCTATTACTGGTAACGATGCCAATGCCATTGTATTTGCCCGTCGTCATTGTCATGTAATCTTCGATTTCATCTTCTGCGTAATACACAGTATAAGGGTCAAATGATTTCAACATGGCATCAATAGACGTTTTGATGGTTCTATTGGGATTGATTTCATCTACATAATAACGGTTCAATTCCTTGAAGAGCGTTGCATAAATGTCTAAATTTTTGGCGATTTCGAAGAAACGTTCGCCTGGGTCAGTAAATGAAGCCAACGAAAAGCCCACCACAGTAACGGCTGTGATTATTAATGACTTAGCAGACATTTTTATATTCATTTGTCAGAAAATGTTAAAAAGAAAGTTCGTAAAGTATTGAATGCTTTACTTGATTGTACAAAGAACCAAACGAAGAAGTTTGTAGAAGTATTTCATGGTTTTAGGTTAATTTCTTAACCGATTGAAACACCAATGGCTACACCATTTTCTTGAAAATCGCTTTCATCGCTTTTTCAATTTTGGCATAATCTTCTATCGTCTTTGCAATATACACAAAAGCAATATAAGCTGGAATCTGTGAAGAAGGTTTTTCCATCAAAAGATGTTTGTTCAAGCGATAAGCTTCACGAGTACGACGCTTGATGAGGTTTCTGTCAACAGCGTGTTTGAAGTAACGTTTTGAAACTGAAATTAAAATAGCAGTATTAATTTTTGGGGTATTTTCAGTTGAAGATTCAGGAATAATGTCAATCTCTACATCACTGAATTCAGTACTCTTAGTTATAGCGACTAAACTTGCATCATCGAGAATATAAGAAACACGAAAAGGGTAGAGAAAAACCGAGTTGATTTTTTCACTACCCTTTCTATCGAAGAGCCTATCTATAACTTTCTTAGAACTGAGACGTTCTGACTTTTTGAAAGTAAATTTCATGCTTTAATTTGTTAATTTGAAGATTTGCTCGCTTGAAAATGTCATCAAAACAAAGTTCAAACGCTACTCATTTTCAAATTTTCAAATTGTTCACATTCTTAGACTATTTACCTCTTTTCTCGTCTGAAACTGTCAATTTGTGTCTTCCTCTTGCACGACGAGCAGCCAAAGTACGGCGACCGTTTGGAGTTGACATTCTTTCACGGAATCCGTGTTTGTTCTTTCTTTTTCTTACAGAAGGTTGAAATGTTCTTTTCATGGCATTATATCTTTATAATTCTTATATTTCTAAAACAGGACTGCAAAGGTACAGAAGTTTTTTGAAGTTGCAAATTCTTTCTAAAAACTTTCTGATACTAAGGCAATGATAATGAGTATCTTTGATGAAAATTATCAGAAATTTACTCCTAAATGCTTATCAATTACACTAATTTTAGGATACTCAGAAAAGCTTAATAAGAAGATGAAATATAAAATTGATGCAAAAGAACCGCAAAGCCATCTATTAAATATAGAAATGCTTGTTGAAAATATTCAGTCGGAAACGATTGAAATTCAGTTACCTGCATGGCGACCAGGACGTTATGAATTACAAAACTTTGCTAAAAATATTCAAAGTTTTGAAGTATTTGATTTAGCGGGAAATCTACTTGATTTTAGCAAAACTACCAAAGATAGATGGCTCGTTAATACATCTGAAATTCAAGAAGTTAAGGTTGTTTTAAACTATTTTGCCAATGTGCAAAATGCAGGAAGTTCATTCGTGGATGATACTGTAATGTACATCAATTTTGTAAACTGTTTACCTTACGTAGAAGGTAGAATGGATGAAACTTGTGAAGTAAGTATTTCTTTACCAGATGACTACAAAATTGTATGTGGTTTGCCCAATAAAGTTAACGAGCCACATACTTTATTGGCATCCGACTATTATCATTTGGTGGATTCGCCGATGTTGGCAAGCCCGTATTTACAACACAAAACATATCATGTAGGTGATACAGAATTTTTTATTTGGTTTTTGGGAAATTATATTCCAAACTGGGAAAAAACTTTGACCGATTTCCAACAATTCACCAAAAAACAGCTTGAAGTGATGGGCGATTTTCCTGAAAAGGATTATCATTTCATCAATTGGATGTTGCCTACTTCTTTTTATCATGGCGTAGAACATCGCAATTCTACCATGATAGTTTTAGGACCAGCTTCGGAAGGCGACGGACTCTATACAGATTTATTAGGTATCAGTTCGCATGAATTATATCATGCTTGGAATATCTGTAAAATTCGTCCGATAGAAATGTCACCTTATGATTTTACCAAAGAAAATTACTTCCCAACGGGTTTTGTAGCCGAAGGTGTAACTACTTATTTCGGAGATTTATTTTTAGCACAATCAGGAGTATTTAATTTAGAAGCTTATTTAAAGGAATTAGAAACGGTCATCAAACGCCATTTTGAACAAGATGGAAAAGCTTTTCAATCGTTGGTAGAATCTTCTTTTGATTTGTGGTTGGATGGTTACTCACAACCAATTCCCAACCGCAGAGTATCAATTTATCAAAAAGGAGCAGTAGTAGCCTTAATACTTGATTTAATGATTCGTTTGAAATTTGGTCACCGTCGTTCATTGGGCAATGTGATGCAATTGATGTGGGAACGTTTTGGCAAAACAGGCGAAGGCTATTCGATAGAAGATTACCAAAAAGTTTGTGAAGAAGTATATGCAGGTTCATTGAAAACCTATTTTAAAGACTGCATTTACGGCAATATACCTTTAGAAAGTTTAGCAAACGAATTACTGCAAGCTTTTGGCATCAGTATAGAATGGAACGAAAACGGTAAAATACATTTGGAATTATTAGATTCAGAGAATGAAAACCTAAAGTTGTGGTTAAATTTGTAAACTAATTTTAAATAGATAAAAACTTGCGTTAGCATTTTCTGAAATTCCGCTGTTTGAGCGAAGCGAGTTTCGGAATTTCTTGATTTTCTTTTGTTACTTTTCTTGTATCAAGACAAGAAAAGTAAGGACTCGAAGATTAACTATTATAATATCGCTCTTAATACTTTGAAGAGATAATCGGACAGATTAAGATATGAAAGATAAAATAAAACAATTAGCCAATGATTTGGCTGGAGAATTCGTTGCGAATCGCAGACATTTGCACCAAAACCCTGAGTTGTCTTATGAAGAATTTAAAACTCAGCAATACGTTGCCACACGTTTAAAGGAAATTGGTATTACGCCAACAGAAATTGCGAATACTGGTTTAGTGGCAACAATTGAAGGCAATAATCCTTCTTCAAAAATCGTGGCTTTGCGTGCTGACATGGATGCTTTACCGATTGTTGAAGCGAACGACGTACCTTATAAATCATTGAACCAAGGGGTAATGCACGCTTGTGGACATGATGTGCATACTGCTTCATTGTTGGGCGTGTCTAAAATTTTATACAATCTCCGCAATGAGTTCGACGGAACGGTGAAATTGGTTTTTCAGCCTGCGGAAGAAAAAGCACCGGGCGGAGCTTCGGTAATGATTGCCGAAGGAGCTTTATTAAACCCTGCACCCAGTAAAATGCTTGGTCAGCACGTTGCACCAAATATTCCTGTGGGTAAAATTGGTTTCCGTGAAGGGATGTACATGGCAAGTGCGGATGAATTGTACTTTACCGTAAAAGGCAAAGGCGGACACGGTGCTATGCCTGAATTGGGTATCGACCCTGTGTTGATTACTTCGCATATTATTGTGGCTTTGCAACAAATCATTAGCCGAAACAGAAATCCACGTTATCCGTCTGTTTTGACTTTTGGAAAAGTAATTGCCAACGGTGCTACCAACGTGATTCCAAACGAAGTATATGTAGAAGGTACTTTCCGTGCGATGGACGAAGTTTGGCGTGCAGATGCTTTGGCTCGTATCAAGAAAATGGCGGAAGGCATTGCGGAATCAATGGGTGGAACTTGTGAAGTATTTATTCAAAAAGGTTATCCATTCTTGAAAAATGAACCAGAACTTACTCGCAGAATGAAAGGAGCTGCGGTGGAGTATATGGGCGAAGAAAACGTAATTGATTTAGATATTTGGTTGGCTGCCGAAGATTTTGCCTATTATACTCATCACGTAGATTCGTGTTTCTATCGTTTGGGTACTCGTAACGAAGAAAAAGGCATTATTTCAGGTGTACACACACCTACTTTTGATATTGACGAAAGTGCTTTGGAAATCGGAGCAGGTTTGATGTCTTGGTTGGCAGTGAGTGAATTGGCTTTATAATCTTTCGATAATTTAACAAAACCCCTTAAACTTTACAGTTGAGGGGTTTTGTTTTTGTAGAACACTTTTGTGATTCGCTTGACACAAATTATGTCATCGAAGAGATATTTTGTGATTCACTTGACACAAATTATGTCATCGAAGAGATGTTCTGTGATTCGCTTGACATAAATTATGTCATCGAAGAGATATTTTGTGATTCGCTTGACATAAATTATGTCATCGAAGAGATGTTTTGTGATTCGCATGACATAAATTCTGTCATCGGAGATATATTTTGTGATTCGCTTGACATAAATTCTGTCATCGAAGAGATAAAAAGTTTATAATTATCACGGAATGGTATTCCGTGTTAGGATTGATAAAAAAATGGCAAAAATGAATTTTTGTCCACAATGTGGAAAAAGCTTGATTACCAAGTTTAAAGATGATAGAGAAAGAATACTCTGTGCCGATGAAGACGATTGTGGTTTTGTGCATTGGAATAACCCAACACCCGTTGTCGCTGCCATCGTTGAACACGAAGGCGATATTATTCTCGCTAGAAATGCCGCTTGGCCCGAAGGTTGGTTTGCTTTGATTACAGGCTTTCTGGAAGCAGGCGAAACACCCGAAGAAGGTATTTTACGAGAAGTAAAGGAAGAATTAAATCTTGATGGTGAAATCGTAGAATTGATAGGTTTGTACGAATTTCATAGAATGAATCAATTATTGATTACATATCACGTTCGAGCTACAGGAACGATACAATTAAGCCCTGAATTGGTAGAATACCAGCGTAAAAAAGATCATGAAATCCTTCCTTGGGCATCAGGAACTGGCAAAGCCGTAAAAGACTGGCAAGCTAAAAGAGGGATTTTTAATGAGGTGATTGAATTCAGGAAATAACGCTGATTCATCAATATTTTACAATTTGCTCAAACACCATTAATTTTGAACCAAATAAGATTTAAAAAACGTTTCAAACAAAATAAGTAAAAGGCTTTAGTCTATCATAATTTACAATAAACAATTATATCAAATGAGTTTTTCAGATACACGTCAAGCACAAATGCGTGAAATTTTAGCAAACGAAATTGCTCGAGGCGAAGCATTTTTAGCAGAAAACAAGAAAAGACCTGAAGTTATTGAAACTGAAAGTGGCTTACAATACGAAATATTAGTTCAAGGCGATGGACCCAAACCAAGCGGGCCTAGAAGTAAGGTATTAACACATTACCACGGTACTACTATCGACGGTAAAGTATTTGATAGTAGCGTATTGCGTAATGACCCAATTAGTTTCGGCTTAAACCAAGTAATTACGGGATGGACAGAAGGTTTACAATTGATGCCAACTGGAAGTAAGTATAAATTTTATTTGTCACATCATTTAGCTTATGGTGAACGTGGTGCAGGCAGAGACATTCCTGGCGGAGCAACTTTGATTTTTGAAGTAGAATTATTGAAAACTAACTAAACGTATCCTTATCCTTTTAGATAGGTTTTCAAGATTAATGTTTATAATACAATCCACCCATATTATGGGTGGATTATTTATTTTATAGACTATTCCTCTGTATTACTTTAAATTGTTCATTAAACCAATCCATCTTTTTCATAGCCAAACCCAACAAAAAGAATCAACAATCCAATACACGTTTATTTCCTATTACAAGTTTATTGAATATGGACTGGCTAGGTTGACAAGCCATGGAATCAATTTTTACTCGTTTGAACACTCCCTACGGTTAAATCCTAAAAACCAAAAAGAGACTACTCCTTTCGGAATAATCTCTTCTGGTATATTAGTTAAATATTCAAAGGTTAAACTATTGTATTCATTTCAAGAATTATTAGTTTACTTTCCAAGTTGGTACTTTTGCTTTTTTGGCAATTCTGTATGAATAACCTAAACTGATTGAATAATCTGCAAAAGCGGCATCGCCTTGTACATGAACGTATTTTGTAGGGTCCGTGATTTTAGAGTTTTGCAAGTTCTGATCTGCAATGTCCGCTGCGCTCTGAATACGATTTTTGATAAAGTTATAAGGCACAAACAAACTAAAAGTATGCTGACCTGTACGATAAGTAACCCCTGGCTCAACGGCAACTACATAACCCGGACGGCGATAAGCTACTTGTCCGCCAAAAGCATCATAAGCGGGAATTCCTTCAAATCTACCTGCTAATGAGAAAGCAAGATTTTGCTTTTTACCTACTGTTGTCGTAACACCTGCACGAGCAAAGTATTGGTCTGGCGAAGCATAAATATTATATCCAGCTAAACCTGCTTTGGGTGCAGATTTGAAAGAGCCATTTGATTCACGTGGATTGAACAAATAATAAGCATTAGCAAAACCATAAATATTTCTATGAATTTGTCTGAACCCTTGGAATTCAATTGAAAAACCTACGCCACCATCACCTGGTTGAATGGCTTGATCCATCATTACATTTTTCTTTGTTCCATCAGTTTGTAAAGCATCGTCTGTTTCAGTATAACTTCCTGTCGCTAATTTGATACCCGCACCAATCATGATGTTTCCTTTATGTGCATTTTCTGGTTTAATTAACCAATAATTTGCGCCAAAACGAACATCACCTAAACCGCCAGCACTTACGCTATAGCGAGTTAATTTTTTAGTAGCTGCATCAGCAGTTAAAGTAAGTGTTTGTGAACGTTCGGTATCAAGAAAAGGAACTGTTGCATTCAATTGTAATCTGCTTGAAAGTCCGTAAGAAACATTTACATCAACAGCATGTTGATAAATATTAACGGCATTTCCTAACGTTTGGCGTTGCGGTTGTTCTTCAGTACCAACAAAATGACGCCAAGAATGAAAGTAACGATAGTTTGCTCCAACTTGAAATTCACCTTTTGAAAGGTTATAAGAAGAAGAAGCCGACATGGCATTGATACCGCCCATTTGTCGAACAGCTACACAACCTTGTGCATTAGCTTGTTCGTTGATGAACAATGCAGTAGCCACAATCATTAACGAATGTAAAGTTTTTTTCATGAAATTAATTTTTGGATATTTAAAGAGAAGAATGTTCTATTTCTTTTTGAATGTTGAATTGTGAGTTTTTGTATTTCACAATTCAACATTCAAAAATCGTTACTCACTAATTGCCACCATCGGTTTTTCCACGTGCTACGGCATAATCACCTATTTTCTTGCCACAAACTAAACCTACTTCACTATCGAAACGATAGTGAATTGCACCATAAATTCTGGATTCTGAGGCTTCTTTCGCCATTGCATCCAAGCTACTTTGTTGGCTAGGGAAGATATAAGAAAGTACAGAAGCCGCTGCTGCCGAAAATGTTGCATGCCCAGATGTATAGCTTGGGAAATTTGGCGTTCCTGTCGCAGTTTTTATACTTGGGTCAACTTGATTTGGTCTTGGATAAAAATAGTAGTATTTGGTATCCCAACAACAAACACCTGCATCATGAATAGCAGTATTCATCAGTGCTAAAGCTCTTGCTGTTCTGATTTCAGACATGCTTGCATCCCTGATTAAATCCATCGCAATCTGATTCCAGTGCCCTGGAGGTGTTGAAGTACCCAAGCCATCCGCCCAGAATTGTACAATCGACCATTGTTTACGAGTAATATTGTCTGCGTAATGTTTTACTTCTGCTAAATCTTTCTTGAAAGCATCTGAATCTAAAGCTGGAGGAGCAGCAGGACGAATAGCATCACGAGTCGCTTTATCAAAATTCCAAGTTTTTACCTCTCCAAATTTCATTAACATTCCCGGACGAGCAGGAATATCAAGACTTTTCCAAGCTGTTTTTAATCCTCTTGCTACAGCAGCTTCAGCCATTTGAGCCTGAATAGTAAGGTTTCCACCAGAAGTACCTGTTCCGTCTGTTTTAGCATAAGCAATAATTTTATCAGCTACTGCTTTTCCTAAAACATCAGCCGCATCAACATCGCTTTGTACATTTTTACCAGCCCAAATACCTACTTTACGACCTTCTTCGTATTTGTTATCAATCAATTGTGTTGGATAACTCCCTGGAAACAAAAACTTCAATACTCTACTTGATGCCGCCGCAATTACTGCTTCTTCAGAAGGGTAGTCAGGTAAATCATCGGTATTTGTTTTTCTGTTGTACTTGTATTTATAAGCCCAAGTTGCTACCAAAGCATCGTATTGAGCAACACTAATTAACGCATAAGCTCTTGAAGCATAAGGAGGATTGGCAAATGGAAAATATGGTAAAGTGTCAGGTTTTGCAGAGTTCGGTGCAGAATAACTACCATTTTCATTTGGTTCTGGTGCAAGGTTATATCTAGCGATAAGTTCACGAGCGATTTCGTTCCAGCGACCTACGGCACCTACTTGCCAGTATGTTAAAGCACTTTTTTGTTCAGCGGTTAAATTTGATGCTACTTTCTGTGCTTCCGCTAATTCAGCTTTGTATTCAGCAGAGCTTGTTTCTTTCGGTGCAGGAACGGTATAATCAGTTGCTACACCGAAATACATTTTCCAAGTACCTGCATTAGGTTCATTACTTGTTGGCACTAATGGGCGGAGAGATGCTCTTTCAACTTCTTTTGAACAAGATAATGCAAAAAGGCTAATAAAAAATATAGATAAAATTCTTGATTTCATGATGCTATGGGGATAATTGTCAGAATGAAATGGCTAGTAATAGACTATTTCTTTTTCTTAAAATTCAAAATGTATTGTAATTGAGCGCCATAAGAAGCCTCCACTTTGCCGACATTTCTACCCGCAATTACATGCGAAAAATGTCCGTTTACAGAAAAGTTCTCAATCGGAGTATGCCAAGTAACAAAAACACCAACACGAGTCCAGTCCATTTTATTAGCAGGTAAAGGCATATCATAACGGCGAATATCCGTTCCACTTGTTGAAGTAATGTTGTCGATAAAAGCCTCAGCTAATACTGCTTTTTTATTCACACCAATTCTTAAAGAAGTACTTACTTGGTCAGGTACAGCCATTTCGTGGCTATATTCTATTTCATTACCAGTATAGTAATTGGTTCTGTCAACGTTAGTTTTGCTTCTAGCAATATAACCACCTTGCGCTGTTACATGAATACCGTAAGGCAATAACTGATGTACAATAAGGCGAGCAGAAGCTGTTTTAGAATGCAACCCGATTGAGAAAGGCAAGAAATCAGGCACATAATTCGTCACAGGGACAGAAGCACCGATTACTCCGAACAATTGCATTTTGCCATAAGAAAAGAAATTATACTTTGCGGCAACATTCAAATCTTGAACTCCTTGTAAACCCGTCATCGTTCCAGCCGAAGCTTCATTTTTAATATAAGGCAACACCGCAAAAACGTTTAGTTTTTCAGTAACACCATAAGCCGCCATAAACGAAGCCATTTGCGTAGAAAGTGTACCGATATTTGGATTATCACGAAGTCTTTCTCCTTCCCAGTATTGATTCCAAGATTCTTTATCGTAATTAAGTACCAAACACAACTCATTTTTTGACATCATCAAGCCGTCTTGAGTTGTTTGTGCAAAACTCATTTTAGTGAAAAATAGTAAGCAGCAAGTACAAGTAAATGTTAGTAAATGTTTCTTCATTTTGTAATGATTAGTTTCTTTAAATTGGACTGTATTCCAAAATTATGGAATACAAAAGTTAATTCCAAACAAAGGGAAAAAATATTAGATTATTTGGAAATAAAATATTTTATCGAAAAAGTATAAATTAAAATATACTTATTGCTAGTATTGTGTAGTACAGCTACTTTTTTAGTGTTTTTTCAAGTGTTTACAAGGAGTTTTGTCTAAGTGTATTTACTGTTACGAATGAAAAATTCCACAATAATGGAAAATGTGTTTATTGAAGAATACAATCAGAATAATTTGAGCGAGATGAATTGAAGTATTTGAAAGAAAAGTATAGAACTATTCGTTTTCACTTGTAATCTTGTAAGAACAATAAGCGTACTAATATTGCTGAGTATTAGGATGAAACGTTTTCCAACTATGCCAAAACTCTTGATATGCGTTTACTTTGGCAAGCGAAATATGTAACATTTTATTGGGTTCAATACTTTCTCCTTTTAAATTATACCGAAGTTTATTATCCATCAAAGTATCATTCTTAATCGTGAATTTGCCATTATTGCTTGGACATTTGAAGGCAAAAAAACTTTTATTATCCTTTGCCAAAACCAATAGAATAGTCTCATTCCCAATGTTGGTCTGAATAATTCGTTCTTTCTTCAAACGATTCCAATCAAAAGCTTTACTTTCTTTCCCAATCTGAATACCCACTACCCACGATTTATCTTTCCACGATAAAGAATCTGTACCTGTTAATTTCTTTTTAGATTTACCAGATTCATATTTTGCTGTACTGTCGTACTCTTCTTTATATTTTAAATCAGGTTGCATGATTGTACTTGCTGGGTACATTTTCAGCCAAGTGTCTAGCGATACTTGTTGCGATATAAGTTCTGGCAACATTGTACCTTTTAGTTTCCCAGTAATGGCTTCGCCATTAGCTTGACGCCACCAACTTTTAGTAGTTTTATCTTCAAACATGGCATTGAAATGATCCATCCCAACCAATCTGAAAGTTTCCGGTTTACCATTAACGGTCGGCTCAAATACTCTGCCTGTTCTACAAACCGAGCAGTAAGTAACCATAATAGGTTTACCAGCCAAAGTATCACGAACTTGATGATGATAAATAATCTGTGAAATTGGATAAGCTTTGGCTTCTCCGTTAATTTCAACACCAATAATTACTCTGTCGAGTTTTATATGGTTTTCATTGGCAGGCTTCATGCTTAATGCTTGAGTTTCTTCAAACATGGCATCAGCCGCCATTTCGAAATTAAAAGCATAACAAATGCCAGCAGCTAATAAAATGCCTAACAGAGTAAGCCAACGTGCTTGTTGAAAAGCAGGAAAAACACCAAAGGCAATCATTGCTCCAAATATTCCTCTAAATATCCAACGCCAAGTGTAAAGAAAGTAAGCAATATCTATACTTCGCATTTGCTGACTTCCGGGCATTGGCATAATGAAATAAACATTCAGCATTTCAAAAATGATGAGACCCAAAACACCTAAATAGAATAGCTTTTTCATCTAATTTTATATCGTTGAATTATCTTAATTATGAGAAATGCCTTGTAAGTAAAAACTCTACTTATCAATCTGATAGGTAGAGTTTGAAATATTAACCATTTATAAATACTTAATAACTTAGATTAGATTGAGCTTTTTTAAAACTTTACACGAGTATTAACCGTGTAAAGTTTGTAATATTCCCAATTCTAATTTTATGAATATCTTCAATTTAGAGGAAAACAGAAAAAGAGATTTATTTTATAAATATTTTGATTTTTCTCATTTACATAACAAAGATAAAAGTATTTTACTTAAAAATCCAAATAAATGGAAAAAATTTCCAATAATTTGAATTTAATTTCAGAAACATGGAAATCAAATCTTTTTTTATCTTAAATGGCTCACTATGAGCTTTTGAATGATTATTTAAAATTTCTCTCGTAATCTTAAGTTTGTAGATAGACTCTATTCTCAGAAAAAATCAAATAAAAAAAGAGGCTGTCTCATAAAGACAGCCTCTTTTTTTATTCTAAAATATCAGCTAATTACTTAACTTCAACTTCTGCACCAGCTTCTTCTAAAGATTTTTTCAAACCTTCAGCTTCGTCTTTAGATACGCCTTCTTTAACAGCTTTTGGAGCTCCGTCAACTAAGTCTTTAGCTTCTTTCAAGCCAAGACCTGTTAAGTCTTTCACCAATTTAACTACTGCTAATTTGCTAGCACCAGCAGATTTCAAGATAACATCAAATGATGTTTGTTCAGCAGGAGCTTCAGCAGCGTCACCACCACCAGCATTACCAGCTACAACTACTGCAGCAGCAGCAGCAGGCTCGATACCATACTCATCTTTCAAAATTGCTGCTAATTCATTAACTTCTTTTACAGTTAAGTTCACTAATTGCTCAGCGAATGCTTTTAAATCTGCCATTGTATTAAGATTTTTTATTGTTTACGATTTTATTAATTTACTATATGTTTTTGTACTTGGAAGCCTATTTCAATTTGAAAATAAGCTAATTTAGAAATCTGAGAATGATTATTACAATCAGAATCAAGTTTGAAAATTAACCTTCTCTTTCTGAAAGGGTTTTGATGATACCAGCCAATTTGCCACCGCTGCTTTGAAGAGCAGAAACAACATTTTTCGCTGGAGATTGTAATAATCCAACGATTTCGCCAATCATCTCTTGTTTAGACTTAACATTTTCAAGAGCAGCTAATTGATCTTCTCCGATGTATAAACCTCCTTCAATAGAAGCACCTTTGAATTTAATTTTATCTTTACCTGCTTCTTTTTTGAAGTCTTTGATCAATTTCGCAGGAGTTTTAGGATTTTCTGGTGAGAAAATGATTCCTGATAAACCTTTGAAAACTGTATCGTTGAATGAAGTATAGTCTACTCCAGTTGTTTCCAATGCTTTTGCGATAAGCGTGTTTTTAACGACACGGTACTCAAAACCACGTTGGAAACACATTCTTCTAAATGCGTTTACTTCTGCAACAGTTAAACCACCGGTATCTGTAATATAGAAGTAAGGAGTAGCAGCGAACTTTTCGCTCAACTCTTGGATAATTATACCTTTTTCTTCCTTTGTCATGATTACAAACCTTTAACTGTTCCTTGGTCAATTTTAACACCCGGAGACATTGTAGAAGACAAATTAACTGACTTCACATAAGTTCCTTTGGCTGAAGATGGCTTCAATTTCAACAAAGTGTTGATAAGTTCCTGAGCATTTTCAGCTAATTTCTCAGGAGTGAATGAAACCTTACCGATAGAAGTGTGGATGATACCAGTTTTGTCAACTTTGAAGTCGATTTTACCAGCTTTCACTTCTGTAACAGCTTGTCCAACGTTCAAGGTAACAGTACCTGATTTTGGATTTGGCATTAAGCCACGAGGTCCTAAAACACGACCTAAACGACCTAACTTAGCCATTACGGTTGGCATTGTGATAATTACATCAATGTCAGTCCAACCTTTTTCAATTTTTTGGATATATTCATCCAAACCAACGAAATCAGCACCTGCCGCTTTTGCTTCTTCCTCTTTATCAGGCGTACAAAGTACAAGAACTCGTACTTCTTTTCCTGTTCCATGAGGCAAAGCAACTACGCCACGAACCATTTGGTCAGCTTTACGAGGGTCAACCCCCAAACGAACGTCGATATCTACTGAAGAGTCGAACTTCGTATATGAAATCTCTTTCAAAATTTCAGCAGCTTTCGTAAGTGAATACGATTGCGTTGCGTCAAATTTTGATTGAGCTTCTTTTTGCTTTTTTGTTAACTTAGCCATTATTCTTTTCAATTTGAAAATTTGAAAATGAGCTAATTTGAAAGTGATATTGAAATTAAAGTTGATTAAAATCAATCTTCAAATTTTCAAATTATCTAATCTTCAAATTAGAAAGGTTTTTCTCCTGTTACGTTCAAGCCCATTGAGCGAGCTGTACCTGCTACCATGCTCATTGCTGATTCGATGGTGAAACAGTTTAAATCAGGCATTTTTGTTTCTGCGATAGTACGAACTTGATCCCAAGATACTGAACCAACTTTTTTCAAGTTTGGTTGAGCAGAACCCAATTTTACTTTCGCTGCTTCCAACAGCAAAATTGGTGCAGGAGGAGTCTTAACTACGAAATCAAAAGATTTGTCTTTGTAGTAAGTAATCAAAACTGGAAGAATAACACCTGGTTTATCTTGTGTTCTAGCATTGAACTGCTTACAGAACTCCATGATATTCAAACCCTTAGAACCCAAGGCTGGACCAATTGGGGGTGATGGGTTAGCGGCACCACCTTTGCATTGCAACTTTACGTAGCCTGCTATTTCTTTTGCCATTATGGTAAAAATTTAAAATCGTTTGAGTTATTGAAAATTTTCTGCCAATAAGGGTGGAAGCTTCCTTACCTGAAAATCCTCGGTCTATTTCATGTAGATTATTTTGTAACTAAACAATCTGATTCACAGTCATTTGAAAGTACTTATTCATACCTTTTACCTAACTGGTCTATGAAACGGACTGCAAAATTACGGCTTTCTTCTTAATATACAAATAGTTATGAAAGATTTTGATGAGTTTTTTTCAATGAAGTGCTTTAAAAGACATTATCCGTAAGAATAATTTGTCAAAAGTCAGAGTGAAATTAATTTAAAGAAGATAATTCAACGAAATTCAATAAATTATGATGAAATTATTAAGCGAATAATATTTCTATTTAATGTCAGAATAATGCTATACGATATAACCATGTGCAAAGGAGAGGCTTGCCCTAAGAAACACCTTTGCTATCGACATACAGCAGACATTGAAGGGAGACAGGATTTTTTCCCTAATCCCCCTTTTGATGTTGAACAAAATACTTGTGAGTTTTTCTGGCAAGATGTTCAGCGTTTTGAGCAAATAAAATTACGTGCATACGAGATTTATCTTGAAGAACGCCGCCCTCGTGGCAGAGCGCTCGACCATTGGCTAAAAGCCGAACAAGAATGTATCGAAAAATGGAACAAGTAAAACATCATTATTTTTTGCGATAAGTACAGCTTTTATTGTCAGACTCTTTGTAATAAGATTTGTAATTGCTTGCTTTGGGGTCGGTACATCCTTTCAAATTCAGCAATTCTATATTACGAAAATCAATGGCATGGCTTTCTGCCTGCATTGCGATGTAGCCTTCCTTTAAAGGTTGCCCGTCTTTTTTAATCCATTCTGCTCCGTTGTCAATCTTGGCTTGTTTCCAATCATAATCAGGACTAACAAAACCTCCGCCAATGTGCATTTTTTCGAAAGTAAGTACAGTATCGCCTTCAATGATATGATGAATCAACGAATCGCCATATACAATCGCCTCAGCTTTTACCCACTGGTCACCGTTGTATGTTTTTGAATGTGAATCTGTACAATGGTCAGTTACTATTTTGCCATTCATATATACTTCTGTGCCTGGCGTACATAAATTTCCAGTATGGCGTTCACCTTTTCCTAAACCACCTAATAATTGTAATTCTAAAGAAACGGGAAAAGATTGCCCTTTCGATAGACTTTTAGCCGATTGAGAATGCAACATTACACCGCTATTTCTTACATTCCATGATGCACCACCAGCCAGTTGTTCTCCCTGAAAACGATATTCAAAGCGAATGATATAATATGAATAAGGCGTTTTGTAATAAATATGACCAAACTTATCATCAAAAGTTTTGTATTGATCGTAAGCTACACGCATCATTCCATCTTCTACCCGAAATGTATTTTTATAATTCACATTGAGGTCTTCTCCAGCAATTTTGATGTCCCAGCCATCAAGGTTTTTACCATTGAATAGTTTTATCCACTCTTGCTTGTCAGCTTTTTTTTGAGCGAAAATTGAGAATAAACAGCCGTTTAATAAATAGATTAAAATAAGGTACTTTCTCATCTGTTATTTTTTAGAAGGGTTTAAATGATTTAAATGTTTAAGCCAATAAATGTTCAATTTACTCAAATGTTAATGATTGTTAATGAAATGATATAGACTAAACTATTAAAATCATACCCAATCTAAACGACATAAAATTAAAAATAATACAATTATGAAAGCAATGCACATTCAACCTAACACTTCGATAGAAGTTGGTTCTAAAAGTAAAATCACATTAGCCACGCTTATTTTGATGGCAAGTATAAGTCTCAGCAATTCTTTTATCAGTAACGCTCAAAATCCACACGGAGATAGAGGAAGAGACGATAAAGGCAAAAAAGAAAAACACGATAATGGACACGGACGAGACGATAACCGTGGAAATGATAGATACGACAATAACCGTGGTGGCGACAGATACGATAATCGTAAAGTAGTTATAAACAGAAGACCACAAACAACGGTAATTTATAGAAACAGTACTCCAAATTGGCGTTATGCTTCTTTACCAAGACGTAACACTGTAGTAAATGTTGCCCCAAGTACTTCTATTTCTGTTTCGTTCGGAGGAATAAATTTCCGTTATAACAACGGTGTTTATTATAGACCGTATCAAAATACATACATGGTTACGCCAGCACCGATAGGGATTAGAGTAAAATATTTACCCCGTGAACACAGAGTTTTCAATCTTTATAATCGTCCATACCATTATTATAATGGAGCGTATTATGAATATCAAAACAATGATTATGTAGTGATTCCTCCTCCAATCGGTGCTTTAGTTGAAAGTATTCCAGATGGTTACGAAAAACTACAAATCAATGGCGATACTTATTATATCGTTGATGGAGTTCAATATAGAGCAGTTTTACAAAACGGAGAAATCTGGTATGAAGTAATAAAAATCATTAGTTAGGTGTTTAGGTTTTCTGAAAGGTATCGGCGTTTGTCGATACCTTTTTTGATTTAAGCGATATAAGGAATGAATAATCTAAACTCACAACCTTCGCCAATTTTACTTTTCAATTCTATTCTTCCTTTATGACCTTCCACCATTTCTTTTACATAATAAAGTCCCAAGCCAAAGCCTTTTACATTGTGAATATCGCCAGTGTGTACTCTGAAAAATTTATTAAATACTTGTTTTTGGTCTCTATCAGAAATTCCAATGCCATTATCTCTAATTGAAATCACCAAGTTATTGCCAATATTTTCAGAAGTAATTTTTATAATCGGTGGTTGTTCACAGTACTTGACACCATTGTCAATTAAATTGTGAATAATATTGGTAAAATGTAATCTGTCGGCTTTGATTAAAGCATTTCGGGCTTTCAATTCAACGATTAATTCTCCTTTTTTCTCCTTAAATAATGGTTCACAATTAACAGACAAATCTTCTATTAATTCATTAATATCTACTTCCTCAAAATTGAGTTTATCTATTTTCTGGGCAATATTGGCGGTTTGTAAAACTGTATCTACATTCTTTTTCAAACGAGCGGCTTCTTTTCTGATAATGGCTGCATAACTCAATAATCGTTCAGGAGTATTTACAATTTCTGGTTTCATTAGTACTTCACTAGAAATAGAAATGGTTGAAATAGGCGTTTTGAATTCATGTGTCATGTTATTGATAAAGTCATTCTGGATTTCTGAAAGCCTTTTTTGCTTGAAAATCAGCATCAAAGCATACACGAAAAAAGCCATCACAACCAATAAAATTGCTGAAGAAACAAACCAATTGTCGAGGTCGCTTAAAAGGAATAATTTTTTATCTGGAAAATGAACACCAAAGTAATAATTATGAATATTCAAATCTGGGAAATGATAATTACTGGTAGAATCTGAACGGTCGCAATTTTCAGAATGACAAACAAAGGAAGTATATCGAATATTATCTTTCAAACAATCGTAAATACCAAACTCAAAATTTAGGCGAATATCATTATGAGCAAACTCTTGTTTTAAAAACTCCTCCAAAATCATGTGATTAATGGTATCGTTTACTTGTACTGTATAGTAGTTTGAGGTAACTCGTTCTACAGGATCAATTATTTTGTTGTTGGGATTTTTGTTGAATTCTAATATTCGTTTGCATACTACTCTCAAAGCAGAAGTTGCTCGTTGGTCAAAATCACGGTCTTGTATATCGTAAGCTTGGCGAAACCAATAATACTGTACAATAATTACTCCTCCCAAAAGAAGTACGGAAAGTGCAACAAATATTCTGAGTGTTTTTGAATTCATGGATTGTAGCTTTCAGCAATAAGCTTTATATTATGGACTAAAGGACTTGAAGACTAAAAGACAGTAATCCTTGTACTTCTCAAGTCTTTTTTTTCATCAAGGCTAATAAAGACAACGTTTTTTGCTACCCGATTAGTTTTTTAGTTAACAATCATTAACAAGTAAGCATCTTGATTTTTTTGAGCTACGAGTAGAAAACTCGTGCTACATTGTAATTCAGCTTTTTAATTTCCCTACTACAAACCTCCCAATATTCCCAAAACCAAACTAGCTGAATTGTATGCTGCCACAAATTCAAAAGTTTTTATATCTAAATGTGCTTTTGAATTAGCATTATCACTGATACTTCTGATAATCAAGCAAGGAATTTTTTGTTGATAACATACTTGTGCCACCGCAGCACCTTCCATTTCAGTAGCATCTGCACCATATTTTACTCGTAATTCATCTACTTTCTGATTGGAATTCACAAAAACATCGCCCGTGGCAATAATGCCAGTCATTACTTTAAGATTTCTGTTTCCTACTATTCTATAATGTGTTTTCTGAGAGATACTTTGTGCTTTTTTGAGCAATGCTTCATCAGCAGGAAAGTAAATTGGATTCAATTCAACATAAGCAGGATTTCGAGTAGCTCGAAGCGTAAAACCTGTAGAGTCAATTTTTCCAAAATCATGTTCAAAAGTAGATTTAGCAATCACAATATCTCCAGGTAACAAATCTGGATGAATTCCGCCTGCAATACCAGTAAATATTAATTGTTCAGGATTCCATTTCATCAGTAAAATACTTGTCGTCATCGCAGCATTTACTTTACCAACGCCCGTTAAAGCTACCACGACCGAACGTCCACGTAATTCGCCCGTCAAGAAACGAATACCTTTTAAGTTTACTTCTTTTTTATTGACAAGAGAATCTTCCAACAATTTTACTTCTTGACTAAAAGCACCCAAAATAGCCGTTAAGGGCTTTTGAGCTTGAATTTGTAAACTGATGAAGAAAAAGAAAAGTATTTTTTTCATGGGAAGTAATTTGAAAATTTGTTGATTTGAAAATGTATCCTTCAATACTCATGGCATGACTTAGAGTCGTGAAATTTAATCAATATGAATTTGGAATATAAACTTCTTAAAAAGTTTACTCCTTCACCTCAAAGCTTATAGCTCACCGCTAACTTATCACCAAAGACAATACTGCAAAGGCATCAATCACCCAAAGAGCCATTGAAACTTCTTTGTGTTTTCCTGTGAATACTTTGATGATTGTCCAAGCAAGAAAACCCCAAATAATTCCTTGTGTGATGGAGTAAGAAAAAGGAATCAGTACTAAAGCCAAAAAAGCAGGAATGGCATCATCCATTTTCGACCAGTTGATTTTAGTAATGGGTTTCATCATAAATACTCCGACAAGTATTAAAGCTGGTGCCGTAGCAATGGAAGGAATTACCGATAATAAAGGGGATAAAAACATAAAAGGCAAAAACAAAACTCCAGCCGTAATAGCAGTTAAACCTCTTCGTCCGCCTTGTTCAATACCCACAGCCGATTCTATATAAGCCGTTCCGGGACTTGTTCCTAAAATTCCGCCAAGTAAAGTAGCGACAGCATCCGTCAATAAAGACTGCTTGATATTGCGTGGTTCGCCACTTTCATCATATAAGTAAGCCGCCTCTGCCAATCCTACAAAAGTAGAAAGGCTATCAAACATATCGGTAAATACAAAAGCAAAAATGATAGGAAACAAAGCAAATTTGAAAGAGCCAATAATATCTAATTGAAAAAGTAAACTAAAATCTGGCGAAGCGATAAGTCCGTTCCAATTGACTAAAGTTTTTTGTCCGAAATTAATAGCTGAAGCATCTCCCCAAATTCTTCCGATAGGAATTGCCAACAAAGTAGTAATAACGATACCGATGATAATTGCTCCTTTTACTTCACGCACTACCAAAACGGCAGTCAGCAACAAACCAATTAAAAAAGTAATGACAATAGGATTATGAAAACTGGCAATGCTCACCAAAGTAGCAGGATTTGAAACGATAAAATGTGCATTTTCAAAACCAATCAAACTAATAAACAAGCCAATCCCAGCAGAAATCGCAAAACGAAGTGGTTTGGGAATCGCCTTTACGATATAAGTACGCAAATTAAAAATAGACAAAAGCAAGAAAAAAACGCCTGCCCAAAACACTGCTCCCAAAGCTACTTGGTAAGAAATTCCCATGCCTTTTACCGCCGTAAAGGTAAAAAAGGCATTCATCCCCATGCCAGGAGCAACCACAATGGGATTTTTGGCATACAATCCCATCATCAAACTACAAAAGAATGAAAGTAGAACTGTAGCCGTAAGCACAGCATCAAAAGGCATTCCAGCTTGGGAAAGTATAGAAGGATTGACGACGATAATATACATCGTTGCCAAAAAGGAACTTATGCCTGCAAGTATTTCAGTTTTTTTAGTTGTTGGTGACATATAATAAGGTTTTTGTCTAAAAATAAGTATTGTTCCTCAGAATGACAATAAGAATGAACTATCAAACTTTAAATATGATTTTGTGAAAAACGTACTCAATGAATTATTTTTATTAAATTTCACGATGCAATACTTCTTTATGTTTTTGGCTTTTCTTTGCGGAGTGGTTTTTCCGATACAAGCTGGACTGAATGGTAAAATGACTAAAATTGTTGAAAACCCAATTTTGGCGGCTTTTTTATCATTCTTAACAGGTTTAATTACTTTGGGCGTTTATGCTATCATCACAAAAGTGCCTCTCAAGCAAATTACTCATGCACAAAACGCACCTTGGTATGTTTGGTTTGCGGGAGTTTTGGGAGCTTTTTATGTGAGTACAGTCGTAATTTTGATTCCAAGATTGGGCGTAGCATTTACTTTTGGCTTAATTGTAGCAGGACAAATGGTAATTTCTATGGCTTTAGACCATTTCGGATTGTTTGATTTACCCGTAAAACCTATTTCGCTCGGTAAAATCATTGGAGCTATTTTATTAATCATCGCTGTTGTGTTAATTCGTAAGTTTTAAACTGTTGTGATACCGATTTTGCTATTTTTTCGTTAAAATAGCATTGTGTTTAAAATCATTAAAGCATTGTCACTGATGAAAAAATTAATTCTTCTTACCGTTCTTTTCTCTTGTGTACAAGTTGAAAGTGAAGCATTTACTACAAGTGCTACAAAAACTACTATTGCAGAAAGTCAATCACATTCGAGCTTAAAAACGAAGCGTCGCCGTAAAAAAGGCTTTCTTTGGGGAATCTTCAAGAAAAAAGATTGTGGCTGTCCGAAGCATTAATCATTTTTCATTTTGATTGATTTTTTATGGTTTTTTAGTAAAATATGTGCATTTTTACCTTAAAACTTTGGTTTTCAATCAATTCGATAAAATTACAACAAATGAAAGCTTCTTTTGAACAATTGAGCGATTCATCGAATAGCTCGATTTTCTTCAAACAATTAAGTTATTCTTATTTTGATGCTCCTTTTCATTTTCATCCAGAATTTGAACTTACTTTGATTGTAAAAAGTGAAGGAAAACGTTTTGTAGGAACAAATGTGGCTGATTTTCAAGCTGGTGATTTGGTTTTGTTAGGTCCAAACATTCCACATTGCTGGAAAAACGATGGAATCGGCCCTGAAGACTCTTCACAAGCTATTGTTGTGCAATTTAAAGAAGAAATTTGGGGCGAAATGTTTTTTAAAAATCAAGAAACAGAACCCATCAGAATACTCCTTGAAAAAGCTAAACAAGGACTACAAATTACAGGAAAAACGAGAGATAGAATTGCGAAGGAAATGGTTTTTCTTTTGAACGTCCCTCCTTTTCAGCGAATGCTTGGTTTGTTAGATTTATTAAATACAGTCGCCATTTCCAATGATTTAAAATTGATTGAAAGCGAACCCAAACAATTTGAAATGTCGGCAGTGGATTTAGATAGAATCAATAAAATCTACGCTTATGTTATCGAAAATTACACGCAAGAACTTCATTTAGAAACCGCCGCCCATTTGGCGAGCATGACAGAAACGGCTTTTTGTAGATATTTCAAGAAAATCACTAAGAAAACTTTCTTAGATTTAGTAACCGAATACCGTATCAAACACGCTTGTAATTTATTAGCTAATTCTGAAAAACAAGTAGCCGAAGTTTGTTTTGAAAGTGGTTTTGGAAACATTTCACACTTCAACAAACAGTTCAAACAAGTAACAGGACAAAGCCCGCTTGGTTACAGAAAAGTATTTTTGGCAAAAGCCGCTTTTATTAGAAGTGAAAGATGGGTGAAAGCTAGCTCTCAATAGTGGTTAAATAAGTATGGTCTTTTAGTACTTGTTTCAAAAAATCGGCATCGTTCAAATCAGTACTAACTCCCATTACTTCTTTTACTTTTTCGGTTGCTTCTTCAAGCAGTTGATGATTATGTTCTCCCTTTTTCAAAACGGCTCTCAAAGTAATAATATCTTGGTCGGATAAAATACTTACTGCTGGAAACACGACTTGATAATTCTCAAAAATACTTTCCTGACGAAGCTGTTCTAAACTTACCAATGGTTTAATTTTCACTACGGCAGTACCTGCGGCAATATCCCCAAATCTTTGTCCTTTCCCATTTGCAGCAGCAGTAATTAATGCAACTACAGAGCCAAAAAGCATGGTATCCACCAGTCTAAAAAGCCAGCGCATTAAGTAGGAACCCAAAGTAGGTTGTGTGCCATAAAGGTTAATTACCCTTATTTTCATCGCTCTTTTCCCAATACTTTGTCCATTCATGAATACTTCAAAAAGTAAATCATAACACATAATTGGTAAAATAAGAAAGACAAATAAAATAATGATGCCTAAAATATTATCATCAAAAGAAGAATCTAAGCCTGAAAAGACAAGCATATACAAAGTTCCCCAAGCAAAAAAAATAATCCAGTCGATAATATGAGCTAAGATACGGTCGCCAACACTTGCAGGTGTAAAGTCTAATGCAACATTTTGTGTGGTTTGAATGCGTATTTTACTCATTGTTAATTTTTTAAGGCTGAGAATATGTATTAATTTACCTAAAACTAAGAAAAGTTTTTGATGCAAAAAAGCTAGTAGTGTGGCAACTTTCAGAAAGTTTTGTAACTTTCCGAAAGTTAGCAGAGAGAAGCATTTCAAACAAATTTTATTTATAAGCCCTAATTTACTTTCATGCGGGAAGCCCTATTTAAAAAGCATAACCTCGACAAATGGCAGGAATTTGAGGAAGACGCTCGGAATGTCAACCCTGATATACTTTCTGAAAGATTTATAGCCTTGACAGACGACCTAGCCTATGCTCGTACTTTCTATCCGGATTCTCCTACTACAAAATATTTGAATGGTTTAACATCAAGTCTTTTTAGTAAAATCTATGCGAATAAACGTGAAAAGGCGAATCGCTTTATTACTTTCTGGAAAGTAGAATTACCTTTTTTGTTTTATCAATCTCAGAAACAATTACTTTTTTCATTTATTATTTTCACAATTTCGGCTTTGATTGGTGCCGTTTCGGCGGCTTATGATGATTCATTTGCCCGTTTGATTTTAGGGAATGAATATGTAGAAATGACTTTAGAAAATGTAGAAAAAGGAGATCCATTAGCAGTTTATGGAAATCAGGATGAAATCTCCATGTTTTTTCTCATTACCATCAATAATATCAGGGTTTCGTTTATCACTTTTGTCATGGGTATTTTCTTCTCTGTTGGTACAGGATATTTCTTGATTTTCAATGGAATCATGGTGGGTGTTTTTCAATACTTCTGTTATCAACACGGTTTTTTAGAAACCTCTTTGTTAACAATTTGGCTTCATGGTACACTTGAAATCTCGTCTATTGTTATTGCTGGTTGTGCAGGTCTGGTAATGGGCAATAGTTTATTGTTTCCTAAAACTTTTACTCGACTTGCATCATTTAAAAAAGGAGCAAAACAAGGCTTAAAAATTATTATCGGCTTAGTTCCTTTGTTTATTACTGCTGGTTTTATCGAAAGTTTTCTTACTCGTAAACATCTTTCTCTGATACCAAGTATGATGATTATTTTGCCATCAGCACTGTTTATTATCTGGTATTTTGTAGTTTATCCTATACAATTAAACCGTTTTTCTAATGAAAAATTCATCAAAAATAGTCTTTGAACAAGAGCGTGATTTCAGTGACAAAATCAATGTTACTTTTAATTTTGTTACTGCCAATTTTAAACCTTTGTGTTTGTCTTTGTTATACTTAACTGGTCCGTTGGTGCTAATTGGTGGTATTTTTAGTGGTTTGGTACAAATTGCAGCTTTAGAAGTAGGAGGACTTGCACAAGGACAAAGTCCAGAAGGTACAAATCCCGCAGAGATTTTCGGAGAAATTATTGGTAAAAACACAGCTTACTTATTATCCGCAAATTACTTTTTTGCCTTGCTATTTATCTTTTTAGCAACGATTATGGTTGCGGCTACGGTTTACGCATTTTTTATCGAATACCAAGATTCGGAAGACCCAAAAAACATTACTGTACCAATGATTTGGGAACGAGTAAAAAGTTTATTTCTACCCATTCTTGCAAGTATTTTGAGTGTTACAATCGCATTATTGGTTATAGTATTAGCTTTTGTTCTTTTTATAAGTTTAATCAGTTCGGGTGCGGGTTCTGGGGTTGGAGCAAACTTGTCTATTTTCTTAACTGGCATGCTCTGTTTTATCACAATTTTGTATTTAGGAATAATTTTTATTTTAAATACACCAATTATAGCTTTTGAAGGAATTGGCACTTGGGAAGCATTTGGCAGAGCCAATTATCTGATTCAGCAAAAATGGTGGTCAACATTTGGACTGATGGTCATTTTTGCCATTATCAATTACTTTCTTTCTTTAATTTTTTCTGCTCCGTCTATCATTATTACTTTTCTGAAAATATTTAAAGTAGGGGCTGGTGGTACAGGAAACATTCCTATCATTATTGCAACCATTTTTGCGACCATCGGGCGTGTATTAATTTCCTCATTAACTTATGTGGCATTAAGTTTTCAATACTTTAATTTGGTGGAAAGAAGAGATGGAAACTCTTTAAAATCTCAAATTTCAGGTATTGGTCAGAAGAAAACATTTGAAAATGAAGATGAAGAATATTAGATTGTATTATCACATTTTTATCAATACAATATTACTTTCGGCTTTCTTTGGCTTCAATACTTTTGCAGATACTACAAAAGTAATTGTGAGAAAACCAAGCGAAAGTCAGATGAGTACTTTCAAAAAACTAAAAGATTATCAATACGGCACAGAACAAGTAAATTATGTAGATACTTGGTGGAGGCGTTTTCTCCGTGAACTTTATGATTGGTTTTCAGAAAGGTTTTCAGGCGTTGGTAACCCTGATATGTGGAAAGCTGTTGCTTACTTTTTTGTAGCAGCAGTCGTTGTTTTTATCATTTTGAAATTGATAGGCGTTGATTTTGATGGACTTTTCAAGAAGAAATCTAAGTATAATATTCCTTATCAAACCGTTCAAGAAGACATTCATCAAATAGATTTTAATGAAGCCATTGCTGAAGCTGTACTTCAAAAAAATTATCGTTTAGCCGTGCGGTTATATTATTTGAAAGCATTGAAAGAATTGAGTGATGCAGGTTTGATTCATTGGCAAATCAATAAAACCAATCAATCTTACGTTTATGAATTACAATCTTCGCAACTTAATGCTAGTTTTAATCAGGTAACACGCCAATTTGAATATACTTGGTACGGCGATTTCCCGATTGATGAAGCACATTTCTTAGAGATTCGAGATTCATTTTTAACATTCAGTAATCAAATTAATTAATACGATTCACAATCTAAATCGTACATAAAAATATGAAATATCTAGGTTCAGTTACTTTCTTCTTGATTTTAGTATTTATTGCATTTTCATCTTTCAAACCTTCTTCGCAAACCAATAAAGTTCAAGATGAAGGCGATGATTATGATACACTCGACTATTACACAATGAGTGTTTCAGGCATTAAATTAGCGAGTAATTACGGTGCAATTTTAGACAAGTTAGGTTCGCCAGATTCAGTAACAAAAGAGGAAACCCAAGATGCACAACTATCAAATCATTTTGAAATGTACTTCTACGGAAAAGATACTTTCTTTGTGATGGATGAAACCGTAAGTGGTTTCGATTTAAAAACGCCAAAGTTCAAAATCGACAATTTAGATTTAAAAGTTGGTGATGCGATGGCGAAAGTAAAAAAGCGTTTTCCAAAATCATACAAACTTCGTGACGTTGATAATTCTGTTGAAGATTGGATTACAACAGTAAGCATAAGGTTTGGAACAAGTGATTCTTTTCTGGAAATTACAGTACAAAACGATAAAATTATCAGCCTAACAACCATCACCGACGATGGTAGCGATTCAGAAGAGTAAGCATGAAAAAACACCGTTTGTATCTTCTAATCCTTTTTTCAACCGTTCTTGGATTCGTTTTGGTAGAAATCTACAAACCAAAACCCATAGATTGGACTCAGACTTATTCAAGTAAGGACAAAATTCCTTATGGGTGCGAGCTATTGTATCAACTGCTTCCAACAGTATTTAGAAATCAACGAATATCCGACAGCAAAGTACCTATTTACCACAAAAGTGCGGATTGGAAAAATCGAAAAAGTAATTATATCTATGTTTATCAGTACTTCAGAGCAGATTCTGTCAACCTCATAAAGTTGTTAGCGTATGTTGGTGCTGGTAATAATGCTTTTATCGCTGCCGAAGATTTTTATGGACTAAACGATACGCTACATTTTGAAACGACTTACCTTCAGAAATTCACAAAAGATTCTTTGAGTATTGATTTTGAAAACCCGACGCTCAAGCCGAATAAACCTTATCTTTATCACCATCAATCAATTGGAAGTTATTTTTCTCTTGATTTACCGAAGGATAGTTCGAAGAAAGTAATCGTCAAAACCAATGCTGAAATTTTGGGTAAAAACTATGATGGTAAACCCAATTTTATCAAAATAGGTTTTGGCAAAGGAGCTTTTTACTTGAGTACGGTTCCTAAAGCTTTTTCAAACTTTTATTTGGTGAAAGATAATAATGCAGATTATGCTTTTAAGGCACTTTCGTACTTGCCCGAAAATCAAGTGTTTTGGGATGAATATGTGAGCATCGTTAGCTTTGGGAAAATGGACAGAAGTATTCTGAAAGCTAAATATGCAAAAGGCGAAGACGACAATATTGATACTTCTCCCTTCAAGTTTATTGTCAGTCAGCCAGCCTTAAAATGGGCTTATTTTATTACTTTAGCATCGTTGTGTATTTACTTGATTTTTGAAGGAAAACGGAAACAAAGAATTATTCCAATTATTGAAACGCCACAAAATACTTCATTGGCTTTTGTAGAAACAATTGGTGCTTTGTATTATAATCAAAAAGACCATCAAGCTATTTCAGCGAAGAAAACTGCTTACTTATTAGCGTATATCAGGAATAAATTCCACCTGAAAACAACAGTAATCGACCAAGAATTTAGAGATGATTTAAGTAGAAAAACTAATTTAACTATCGCTGAAATCAACGAACTTTTTGACTACGTAGCAAGTATCCAAGCCAGTGAAAAAGTAACAGAAAAAGACTTAATCAAATTGAATAAGTATATTGAAGATTTTTATACAAAAACCTGATTTTGAATTATTCATTAATACTGTACGAAAGATTCAATAAATAATCAAAATGTTTCTTAAACTAATAATTTCTTGTAGTGGCAATTCCTTGCGGTTGCCTCACTTGAAACGGCAACCGCAAGGGATTGCCAATAAGTTTAGGCTGAGGAGTAATTTTACCCTTTTAAGAGTTGTTTTTCAATAAAATTGGTTGTTACAAACCTTCGTACAGTTCTAATTACACATATATAATTCACACACTCACAATTAAGAAACGATGGAATTTGAATCAAGAATAGACCTAAGCGATTTACAGGAAGCAGTAGCGAATATCCGTGCAGAAATTGGTAAAATCATCATTGGTCAGCAAAATACAATTGATTTATTACTTACTGCCATTTTTGCAGATGGTCATGTTTTGTTAGAAGGTGTACCCGGAGTTGCCAAAACACTTACGGCAAAATTATTGGCAAAAACCATTTCTACTGATTTTAGTCGCATTCAATTTACGCCTGATATGATGCCTTCGGATGTGTTGGGAACAGCCATTTTTAATCCTAAAACAGCAGAATTTGATTTCAAAAAAGGACCAATTTTTTCAAATATTGTATTGATTGATGAAATAAATCGTTCTCCAGCTAAAACGCAAGCAGCACTGTTTGAAGTAATGGAAGAACGACAAATCACCAATTCTGGAACTACTTATCCGATGTCGTTTCCTTTCTTGGTAATGGCAACCCAAAACCCAATTGAACAAGAAGGAACGTATCGTTTGCCAGAAGCCCAGCTCGACCGATTTCTTTTTAAAATCATCATCAAGTATCCATCTTATCAAGAAGAAGTACAAATTCTCCAAGGAAATCACGGACGTTCTAGTGCAGAATCTAACAATCCTGTGGATTTAGTTAACAGAATTTTAACGCCTTTACAACTTAGTACTTTAAGAGAAAAAGTACGGCAGTCGATTGTTGATATTAAGATTTTGGAATACATCGCCAAAATTATTCATGAAACTCGTAATTCTAAATTCATCTATTTAGGTGCTTCACCAAGAGCTTCAGTGGCATTGTTGAATGCTTCAAAAGCTTTGGCGGCTATTCGTGGAAGAGATTTTGTAACGCCAGAAGATGTACAAGAACTTACGCCATCGGTACTTCGTCACAGAATAATTCTGACTCCAGAAAAAGAAATGGAAGGCTCAACGCCAGAAGATGTGATTGCTCAGATTTTACAAAAAATAGAAGTGCCGAGATGATTGTGAATTGTCATTGATTTTCTACCTATTGAATAAATCATTAAAATCGGACTCTTCAAATTTTGTAATTTATCAGTTTCTAAATCTTAGATGAGGACTAACATTCAGAACACCAAACTCATACCTAAAAATGATTTATGTTTATCCAAAATTTCGTTCCAGAATAGACATTGGCATCAGAATCGGAGGGATGGGCTTGGCGAACTGTCTGCTGGTTTATGCCAGAGCTTTGTGTTTGGCAAAAAAACTAAATGCCCAAATGATTGCTCCAACTTGGGAACAATTCAATGTTGGGCCGTATTTACGACAAGAATCTGATAAAAGACATTACTTCAACATTTTCAAAAAAGCAGGAATTTCAGGCTGGAAGAAGTACTTTTTACTAAATAGTTTACATAAAATTTCAGAAAATGAATTGTCGGGAATCAAACAATTAAATTCCCCCAATCTCCTGATTGAAGTAAAAGGTGTTCAGCCATATTTCAAAGATTTGATTGCTGAACGAGGTTTTATTGTAGAAAATGTGCTAAAACTGATCCATCCATTTCGGTTGAAAGAAGTAAATAATTTTTCATTTTCAAGAAAAATAGGCATTCATGTTCGCTTGGGGGATTATCATCCTTCAGCACAAAAAAGCTTGGCTTGGTATCTGGAAATTATTCATCAAATTGATTTACACACGAATTTCAGTTATGAGTTTTTACTTTTTTCAGATGGAAAAGCTGAAGAATTGACTCTGTTGCTTGAATACTCTTCAAGAATTCAACGTATTTATTTTGGTTCTTCCATAGCAGATCTGGTGGCTTTATCGAAGTGTGAATTTATTATTGGCTCAAATTCTACTTTCTCTGCTTGGGCAAGTTTTATGGGTAATAAAATATTGCTGATTCCAGAGCCTAAAGGCTATTTGAATGATTTTTCAGGTTTGGAATATTATGTTTTGAATGAAGTTCCGATTCTATCGAAAGAGATTTTAGGAAGGATTATTTAAAGTCATGCAAAAAACACTACACATATTCACAAGAAAGATAAATGCTGATTCGGCTTGGCTTTTGGTATATACTTTTACACAAGTGTGCCTGAATGCGGTGATTATCAAGTATCTCACCAGTACTTTTTCTACCCAAGAGTACGGAATTGTTAGTCTTTTTAATGCTTCTCTACAATTTTTTTCGATGATATTTTTTGCTTCGTTTACCCAAACTGCCAATACTTTCGCTTTTCGTCTTCAAAGTTTCAATCGTATTTTTCAATACTTCAATCCTCAATTTTTCAAAATTTATGGCTTGATTGTGGTGGCTGTTTTTGTCTTTATTTTAGGGTCAATTTATCATCAACAATATCAGTACTTACTCCTAAGTCTTTGGTTGATTCCAATTACCATATTGGAATCTCAGCACGAATTTTATAAAACTCGCTTGCATTTACTCCAACAACGCAAACAAATCGCTATTGCTGTTACACTTTACTTTGGTATTCGACTCGCCTTGTTGATTTTCTTTGTGCATTTTTCAAAAAGCCTACACGCTGTTTGGGCAGCTTGGGCGATAAGTACTGTGCTAAGCCTTTTTTACCTCAAACACATTTTTAGCAAAACTGTAATACTCGAAAATAATGTGCAAGAAAATCCTACTTGGACTGAAATTAATAGTTTTTCTCGTTGGCTGATGCTCGTAAATACTTTTGCTTGGGTACAAGTTTGGCTCGACCGCTGGTTACTGAGTGGCTTTTTGAGTAATGCCGAAACGGGTTTGTATAGTGGTTATTCTCAGCTTGCCATTCATCCATTTAGCATTGTTTCGGGTTTATTGATGGCGAAATTTAGTCCGTTTTTATACAAAAATATTGCAGACAAATCTCAAAAAACTGAATTTGTAAAAAATCTAAAATCCTTATTTTCAAGCTATTTACTTATCTGTTCAGTTGAAATTTTCTTTATTTTTTTAATGCAAGATTTTCTACTGGAATTACTCTTGGGCAAAGCTTTTTTGGAACAAAAAGAGCTTTTTATCTGGCTTTGCTTTGCTTGGATGATTTTTCAATTAGGACATTTACTTAGTTTTTTATTGAATGTTTTGGGACAAGCAAAAGCTTTATTCGTACCAAATCTCATTACGGCATTGGTTTCAGTTGTTGCTAATATTTTACTGATTCCCCAATTCGGGATTTCTGGAATCGTCATTGCTTTTATTTTGACGGGAATTACCAAAAACCTAACCCTTTTATCATCGCTGTACTTTTTTAGAAAAACTTTTTATGTGGGATAATCTGCTGATTTCTTTGGTCATCGACCTATCGGTTTTCTTGCTTTGTACTTCGCTTTTGTGGCGTTATGGAAAACTGTCGGCTTATCATCCTGCTACGATTTATTTAGTTTTTCATTTTCTGATTTTCACTGTTCGTTTGTTTGCAATTAATAGTGGAGCGGCACTTTTCTTGAGTAACAGTACTTATTTTCTGGGTACGCAAAACCACGAAATCAGTCGGGCAGCTTATTGGGCGGATTTGGGTTTTCTGGCTATGACGCTTGCTTGGCTCGTGGAAGCACAGAAAAATGAAGATGATTTCGTTCAGACTGAACAACGTATTTTGATTGATGGGAAAGTACTGAATATGATACTCTTTATCACGATTCCTTTGGGCATTTGGGGGATTTTTTCTCAGCAATATATTCCGATACTTGGTAAATCCGAACACGATTTTGGCGATTGGGAACGCTCTTCGTATTTATCGAATACTCAAAATTTTGTAGTACTAAGCATGATGGCTTTGATTTTTAAGCACGGTTTCAAGAAAACTTACTTGGCAATTGTCGTGATTTTTCTACTGATTTTGGCTTTGCAAGGCTATCATCGTTATCGAGTAATTGTTCCGCTGATTTTTTTAGGCTCGCTTTATTTATACAGAAATCAGCAAAAGTGGATGCCCAAACGCTATTGGTTGATTGGGATTTTTTGTTTTGTACTTTTTTTGCCTTTGAAGTACATCGGAAAATTGGTGCAAGAAGGAGCGACGCTCGAAGATTTTTCTGATTTTTTCACAGAATACCAAGAAGTAAGTGGCGATGGAAGTAATGCAGATTTGGCTTTTTTGGATATGTATGCGGTGTCAATGACTTTGGTAGATGAAGCTGGTTCATATTATTATGGCAAAACTTTTTTCCCCATCTTGGTTTCGCCGATTCCTCGAAATCTCTGGACTGAAAAACCTTCGCTGATGCAGTGGACACTGGATATTTCTGTGCCAGAACGTGACATTAGTAAACTGGGAGCGGTTTGTTCGATTTATGGCGAAGCTTATGCCAATTTTGGTTCTTTCGGAATTGTGCTGATTCCCTTTCTTTTCGCTCGGTTTACAGCTCGTTGTTATTTCAAAGTACTTCGAAGTCCGCCCGATTCGGCTTTTGTTTTTTTGTACTTTTTGTTGATTTCAGTTTTGGTACAGGTTTATCGAGATGGCTTGGTGTCGGTTTTTACTTTTATCGTGATTTATAATATTCCCTGTTTTTTGATTTGGCTTTTTAGTGTTTTGAAAGGAAAAGTATTTCAATCTATTTAAAATATTACAGTTTGGCTAATCACAGATTTAGGCTCTCAATTTAAATTTTCTCTGTAATTCGTTCTTACCATTAAAAACAAGCCTGAATTCAGACGGTTTTATCTCTTTTAAAGAAATTTATTGAGAAGCATTCTTTAGTAAAGCTTTAAATGAAGTTTTTTGTTTAGATAAGCGTAACTTTGTATCATTGATTAACCAAACGAAAACAGAAAACCGCATAATGACCGATCGTTACATGCAAAGAGGTGTTTCTGCCTCTAAAGAAGACGTACACAAAGCCATCGAAAAACTTGATAAAGGGCTTTTCCCACAAGCATTTTGTAAAATTTCTCCAGATATGTTAGGTGGCGATGACGCCTATTGCAATATTATGCACGCCGACGGTGCAGGTACAAAATCATCATTGGCTTATCTTTATTGGAAAGAAACAGGCGATGTTTCTGTTTGGCGTGGCATTGCTCAAGATGCCGTGGTGATGAATACCGACGATTTAATTTGTGTAGGAGCAACCGATAATATGCTGCTATCAAGCACGATTGGTCGTAACAAAAACCTGATTCCGGGTGAAGTAATTGCTGAAATCATCAATGGTACAGAAGAAGTACTAGAGATGCTTAGAGACAATGGAATAGGGATTTGGAGTACTGGTGGCGAAACAGCAGACGTAGGTGATTTAGTGAGGACAATTATCGTAGATTCTACCCTAATTGCTAGAATGAAACGTGATGATGTAATTTCTAATCATAACATTCAAGCAGGCGATGTGATTGTGGGTTTGGCTTCGGACGGACAAGCGAATTACGAAAAAACATATAACGGCGGAATGGGTTCAAATGGCTTAACGTCTGCCCGTCATGATGTACTTGGTCATTATTTAGCAGATTTATACACTGAAAGCTTTGACCCTGCTGTACCCAAAGAGTTAGTTTATAGTGGCTCAAAACGCTTGACGGACGAAGTAATTGGAGCACCATTAAACGTAGGTCAATTAATCCTTTCGCCAACTCGTACTTATGCACCCGTTGTAAAAGCAATATTAAACGAATTAAGACCTGTAATTCATGGAATGGTACATTGTTCTGGTGGTGCACAAACGAAGGTCTTACATTTTGTAAATAACGTGCATATTGTCAAAGATAATCTTTTTGCTTTGCCTCCATTGTTTAAAATGATTCAGGAAGAAAGCAATACAGATTTCAAAGAAATGTATAAAGTATTCAATATGGGGCATCGACTAGAAGTATATATCAACCCGCAATATGCCCAGACTTTGATTGATATTTCAAAATCATTTGGAATAGATGCACAAATTATAGGTAGAGTAGAAGGCTTTGAAGGTAAACAAGTAACAATTCAGTCTGAATTTGGAGAGTTTGTTTATTAATTGAAAGCAAACCAATTATGCGTATTAAACTGTGGTACTGTCGTCAAAGTCAAGTTTTTAGATAGTACATTTTTTATATTTTAACCCGTTGTGCATTTATATTGTTGTTTGCACAACGGGTTTTATGTATTAACTAAACGCTTGATTTTTAAAGAACAAGCAAAAATCACTCATCCGCTAAATCTCTCAATTATCTGTTTTCTCTGTAAAATAAACCACCGCCAAAGCAATTAAAAAAGTAATGGAAAACGACAGCAAAGCATTGCCAATTCCACCAAAGACTGTTACTAAACTTCCTACAAAAAAGACAGCAGTAGCGGTAAAAAATCTTCCGATATTAAAACAGAAACCTGTGGCTGTGGCTCTAATGGTCGTTGAGAAAAGTGCTGGAATGTAACTTGATAACGAACCTTGACTGATGCCAAAAAAAAGAGAAAGTAAGGCGGTTTCAAGATAAATGATAGGCGTGAAACTTGAATTAGTAGTAAACAATAACAAACAAGCTAAAAAGCAACCCGAAAAAGTAAGTATCAGCGTAATTCTTGAGCCTAATTTTTTGATTAGAAATCCCGAAAACATTCCGCCAACAATACCACCGATGCCTAAAAGCATCATCGTTAGTCCACGCTCTTTTTGTCCGTCTAATAAAGTATTGGTCAATAAACCTTGTACCCATGTTGGAAGCCAAGAAAAAATCGCCCAAAGACCAATTAAAACTGAACCAAAAACCAATGACCCAATGAATAATTTTTTGCCATTTTCGGCAGAAAAAATACTTTCTTTTTCCTGTTTTTTACTGAGACCTTCACTTTGCCAAGTAGAAGATTCGGGCAAGAAAAGCATAATTACAAATCCCAACAAAATGGGAATAATACCAAGCCAAAAGGATTGACGCCAATTGCCAAAAAGTACGTTTAAACCACCCGTTAATACAATACCAATCGGGAAAGAAACGGCTAAAATCCCTAAAGCCACAGGACGAGTACTGGCGTTCCAAATTTCAGAAATATAAACGGTAGTGATGAGTAAAACACCACCCACACCAAAACCTGTGAAAAAGCGATAAATCAAAAGGCTTTCCCAATTGGCAACAAAAACGGTCATTAAAGTAAATACGCCATAGATTCCTGCTGAAAAAGCTAAGGTTTTAACTCGACCAATTTTGTCGCTGACAATGCCCAAGGTTAATCCGCCAAACATCCAACCAAAAATAAAAGAGGCATTTAAGTACGCACCGATTTGTCCTAATTTATCAACCGATGGCGTTTTTCCTAATAGTTCAGGAATAGCAACAGGTAAATTAACCGACATTAAAGTTGCCACTGTGCCACCCAAAAGATAGCAAAGCATACAAACCGCAAAAGCAATGTTAGTACGTGATTGTACTTGTGTATCAGGAATAGCAATTTCCATGGAAATAGTAATTAAAATTTATTAGCATTTTAGAAAATCAAAGACTCATTGTTTTTGAGTCACAAATGGGAATGTCTGTGTATTGATTCGTGAAAGGTGTTTTCTTGAGATTTACTTTTGTGATGACATTACTTCCTTCTTTTACTTTGATAAACTGATTGGGCTTTAGGTTTCTGAGTACTTGTTTTTTACCAGTTTTCGCCCAAGTGATTTCTATTTCATCTATCAAATTACTTTGCCCGATTCCGATTTCTCTTCTTAAAGCAGACGCTCCAAAACTTCCACCAGAATTTACGTCCCGATAAAGTACTCTTTTTACACCTTTTTCTCGGAACGTTATTTTTAGGCGAGTACCTATCGCCGAGCGATTGGTTTCAGTACCTTCTAATTGAATATTAATCCAACGGTTATCATTTTGTCCTGGATTCAAGTACAGCGAATTGTTGTAAGAATCGCCGATGTACGCTCCGCCAACTTCGATAAAAATATCATTGTCACCGTCATTGTCAAGGTCGGTAATGGCTACTCCGTGTCCTTTTTGTAAATTTCCAACTCTGCCCGAAACAGTAACGTCGGCAAATTTTCCATTGCCCATATTTCTAAAAAGGCGATTCGGTACAAGCGATTTATAGTCGGGATTGCCCGTTCCTAAATACATATCCAAATAACCATCGTTATCAATATCGCCAAAGTTTGCACCCATCGCAAAAACAGATTTGTTCAAGCCTGCTTCTTCGGACACATTTTTAAAAGTACCGTCATGATTATTATGATATAAGTACATTTTACTGGCTTTATTCGGAATACCTAAAGCTTCTGTTCCTGCTGAAAAAGCAATAGATTTGTCAAATTCATAACCACAAACAAAAATGTCTTGCCAGCCGTCGTTGTCATAGTCCCAGAACCAAGTCGGGAATGTACTTACTCGAACATCACCCAATCCAGCTCTTTCGGTAACATCTTCAAATTGAGGAATATTATTTTTCAATCCTGTATTTCTCAATAAAGTTCTTTTGCCTTGAAGACCCGAAATAACAATATCTTGAAGTCCGTCATTATCATAATCGGCAGCATTAACACCTTTTACGAAATCAATGATTTGGCAATTAGCACTTGAAGCCACTTCTATAAAAGTTCCATCTTTCTTACTTAAGAATAATTCACAAGGGTTATATTCATCAAATCCACTATTTTCATTTCCAATAAATAAATCTAACCATCCATCATTATTAAAATCTCTCCAAACACCCGCTTGCGTAGGATGTTCTGAAAAAAGCCCGCTTTCTACCGTAACATCCGTAAAAGTATTGTCGCCATTATTTCTGAGTAAAGAATTAGCCTGTTTCCCAAATTTGCCCATCCAAGCACCTCTTAGTACCAAAATATCTAGAAAACCATCGTTGTTATAATCTGCCTGAATCATATTCAATCCACCTTTGAAACGACCTAAATCCGAAATCACCGAACAATCCGTAAAACTACCTTTGGTATCATTTCTGAAATAGTGCATCGCACCTTTTAGTCCCCAATCTGAAGTAATAATATCCAAATAGCCATCATTATTAAAGTCGTCCATAATTACGCCGCCTGCCATATTGCGTTTATTGAGGCCCAAATTCGGAGCAATGTCTGTAAAGGGTTTGATGGCGTATTCAGAATTATCTTTATCCAAATTCGGAATGAGCCATTGCGGAGGTACTTTTGACGGATATTCACCGAGCGTCATGTAAGCAATGTTCAACAGCCATCTTGATTCATAATCTTTATTATCTTCTTTCAGTAATTGTTGATAAATCTCAATTGCCTTGCTTGAACCTGTTTTATTCTGATGAACACCAGCGTCTTTGATAGGCATAATACAAGATTCTGAAGAATGATTACTGATACAATTTTGGCGTTCGCCCATGCGTAAATAGGCAATGGCATAACCTTTTAGTACATCTGTAAAATGTCTATGTTCAGCCTTGGCAACTTGCAAGATTTTCTCAAATGCCAAAGTAGCTTCTTGTTCTTGCCCAAGCTTCAAAAATCCATTGGCTTTAAAGAAACTTGCCCGCATCCTCATGTTAGCATCAGGATGTTTGGTCGATAGTGAGTCAAAGAAAACAAACTCTGCCTCAGGACAAAAAGTGTTTTCTTTGACATAAAATTTATCATAAGTATCAGCTAAATACTTTACCATTTTGTCGTTGGAATTGGAACTCAATCCGCAAGCTTGGCAGAAATACAAAGCCAAGCACATACAAGTGTAAGTACAATATTTTAAGTTCATAGTTTTAGAGATTTAGATATGATTGATATATATATTGAAAAAAGGTGAAAAGTATCTCTTGAACCAAACTGCTGTTTTTCAGTATTTTAATTCAAAAAAAATACACTTATTAACTTCCTATTAGGAGGCGAATTAATTCGCCTCCTAATAGGAAATGTCATTTAGAAAAAGCTATTCAAAACGCTTGAAATCTATCTAAATAATTCATCAAACGTTAGTGAAACATAATACAAACCACCCACCGCTGGCGAGCCATAAGCTTGTACGATGTACTGGTTAGCAAGGTTATTTGCTCCTAATTTCACCGTAGTTTTTAGGCTTGGCACACGGTAATTTACTTGTGCATCTATTAAACTATATGCAGGAATATTGCCCGGACGGTTTTCATTAAACGTTCCATACCAATCGAATGATTCTTGCCAATGCCACGCTACGCTAAAGCCTAAACGTTCTGTGATTTTTGAATTACTAAGAGTTAAATTGGTTTTCCAACGAGGAGTATTGAACGCTGGAATATTGTTTGGATTGGCATCCAAAATATTAAAATCAGACCAAGTACTGTTGAATCCTACTCTGAAATTTTCTGGTAAAAAGTAGGTCAAACCCAAAGAAACGCCTTGCGAGCTTACTTTGTCTGCCACATTGGTATAAAGTTGGAAAGCCTGAGTTTTGCCTCCTAAAATATCTTGTGCCGCCGCAGAATTTATCGTTCCATCTGAATTTAAAACATTACTTGTCGGACGAATTACGACTTGGTTAATCAAGAAATTGGTATAAGTACTTCTGTAATAATTCACATCGACCAATAATTTTTGAGCTAACAAACCTTTATAACCAATTTCAAAACTTTGGGTTTGTTCTGGTTTGATATAAGGCACATTTGATTTTACGAGTTTACTTTTATTGTTTTCAACAGCCGTCGGGAAAGCAACGCCTTTTTGTAAATCGCTCGAAAAACCGCTGGCAAAAGCTCCCACAGAAGCCGCCGTGAACGAATTTTCATAAGCATTCAAGCCTGCACTGTTTGCTGGAGCTCCGCCCAAAATAATGATTGGACCAACATTCAATTTGATAAATTGGTCTGGAACAGTAGGGTTTCTAAAACCAGTTTGGTACGATACTCTGAAATTATGATTTTCGGAAGGAGAAAAAACTGCCGAAGCTCTCGGCGTAAAACTTCCGTTAAAGTTTTCGTTTTTATCATAACGACCCGAAAGCGTTAGTTTTAGTTTTTCATCCAAAATGGCTTTAGAAGCTTGGGCAAATACGCCAAATTCTTTCACACTTACTTTATTGACCTTATCGTCGAACAAAGTACCGTTGGTTTCCATGTCATATACTCGGTAGCTTCCGCCGACTAATAGATTGATTACTTTCAGGCTTGAACTTAAATCGTACTGAGCATCTAAGTGATACAATTTACTGTTACTCAATACGCCTGCTCCGCCCAATCCTGCGGTGGCGATGTATTTACTTTTTTGTTGTTCAAAATCACTCGAACCTGCGGTAAAGCGTCCTTGGTCGGCAAATGCTCTGGCTGCTGAATGGTCTTGTCCTGAAACACTTCCTACTTTTCCTGTGTAAGCTGCGGAATAACGTTCAAACCAAGTAGCATCTGCTTTGTCGGGTGTTACTACGTTTCCGTTTAAATCTCTCACCCAAGTACGGTTGATTAATTGCCCTAACGAACGAGTATTGTAAGAATGATTCGATTGTTCTGCGGTAGAGTATCCTCTGATAAAAAAGTTTGAGCCTCTTAACTCCAAACGATTTTGAATCAATTTAAAATCATTCAAAGCAAAACGGCTACTTCCTGTATAATTTGCCGTTCCTTGACTATAATTTACTTGATAAATGGCTTCCAGACTTTCAGAAATTTTATAATGCAAAGCCGCATTCAATTTCGTAGAGTAAACACCATAATTGGCTAAATCTTTTTCCTCATAACCTGTACGAGAAACTCGCCCAATGCCTTGAATGGTTTGAGCTACTTCATCTCCATAAATATTCAAGGCATTTCTTCCAGGATTATTCGCTCCACGTTGTGCAACAGGGGTATTTGGGTCGATGTCGGTATAATTATTAGCATACCAATCAGTTCCTTTTAAATAAGAAACATTTAACTTGAAGGCAAAGCGATTATTAAAGGCTTTGGCATAACGAAGCGAAAAATCAGTAAAAGGTTTTGCACCAGAAGCATTGTCAGAAACATGATTGATACCGACTTTTGTTTGGATTGATAATCCTTGATAATTGAAAGGATTTTTGGTTGTTGTCATCAATAAACCATTAAACGCCACTGGACCATAAAGTGCCGAAGCTGCCCCCGGAATTAATTCTACGCCTTCAACGTCTAAATCTGAAGAACCAAAAAGGTTTCCAACAGCAAAACCTAAGCCGGGCGATTGGTTATCTACGCCATCTATCAATTGTAAAAAACGGCTATTGCCTGTAGAGTTGAATCCACGAGTATTGATTTGCTTGTAAGTCAAACCACTCGTAACCATATCCAATGATTTTACGTTGACTAAAGCATCATAAAAGCTTACAGAAGGACTTTGTTGAATAGATTTCGCATCAATTTTTTCAATACTCACAGGTGATTTTAAAATGTTTTCTTCAATTCTTGAAGCAGAAATTACTACTTGTTGCAATAATTCATCTCCAGATTTTAATGAAATTGTAAGTGCCGAATTATCTATTACTTCAACCGTTTGGCGTTCAAAACCAATCATGGTGAAGATTAAGGTAAATGGAGGTTTTGCGGAGGTTTTTAAACTAAAGAAACCTTCAGCATTCGTAACTGTACCAATATTTTTTCCTTTAATTCTAACACTTGCACCTGCCAAAGGCTTTTTGGTTTCGGCATCTGTGATACTTCCAGTGAAGTTTTGTGCAAAAACTGCTAGTGAGTGAAATAATATAATGCTTAGTGTAAAGATTTTTTTCATACATAATTAAGGTTGAATAATTGGATAAGTTTTATGGGAATTCAGGTTTTTAAAATGAGTTAAGCTTGTACCTCTTTTTTCAATTGTTCATAAATCGCTGGTACTCTATTGTAGCCATTTGTCGTGATGCGTTGACCTAATTTTTCATAAAAAGCAGGTTCGGCTGGCGTTACACTTGCCAAGCCATCCACATATTTATTATAAAGGCAAAACAAAGCGGCAATCAAAACGGTATCATGAATTTCACGGTCGCTTGCACCAGCTACTTTAGCTCGCTCAATATCTTGAGAAGTAACATTTTTACCACTTTGCTGAACATGACTTGCAATTGCTAATAAAGCTTTCATTTTTTCTGATACTGGTGCAGATTCAAAATCCTTTTTCACCATTTCACAAGTTTCTGTTTCACCCAAAAGAATATTCGCAGCCGCTGTATGTGCAGTTGTACAAAACTTACATTGGTTTTGCGACGAAACCAAAGTGGCAATCAATTCACGTTCGCCTTCTGTCAGGGTAGATTCTCCACGAAGTAAAATCTGTGTGAGTTCACGAATGGGTTGAGCAGTATCTTGACGATATTCAAGTAAACCAGTAATGCCTGGCAAATGACTTTCCAATGCAATATGAGGCATGATTATTAGGGGATTTTTTTTCAATGATGGACAGAAAAACTCTTTCGAATCATATAATTGCATCTATCTCAGAATTAATTGTATGAAATTATTATTCCAAATTTATGGAATAATAATAAATAAATCCAAATATTTGGAATAATAAATTAATCACGAAAATGAAAAACTGTTGAAAATGTAGGAATATGAAGCGAAAAATTAATTAGCAGAAGTAAATGAGGTGAAATTTAGGCTTTATTGGAAGAATTGACGATTTTTGTTTTTCCAAAAAAGAGGAAAATAACGGAATTTCAAGAAGAGCGAAATCTGGAAAAGAGTTATAGACAAATGTTGAGATAAGCAGAAATAAAAAAGCCAGAATAATGTAAATCATTCTGGCAAAATATGATGCTTTATTTTTCGCTAAAGTGTTTGTGGGTCGTTCAGAGAAGGACTATTCAAATTATCAATCGTTTGTCTTCTTAAACCTTGAACAAACTTTTCGGTATCTTCAAAAGACTCTTCCTGACCAGAAAGTTTCTTGACTAAATTCAACAAATAAGTTTGCGTTTGTAACATCACAGAAAGCGTAATTTGGTTATCCGCAATTTGTCTTTGATTACGAATAATACTTACCTGATTGTTGACAATGATTTCTTGGTTTTTGATAATCGTTGATTGATTTTGAATCACCAAATCATGATTATCAGCATTACGCTTTTGGTTTTCAATCATAATATCATGGTTGCCCACGATGCGTTCTTGCATATCTTTTAAGAAATTATGCTCGGCTATCAATTTTTGAAGTATTTCCTCTATATTTTGCATAATGATACTCTTGAATGAGAATTTTTATAATTGAAAATTGCGTTTACCTTTGTTTCCCGTAAAATTAAAGATTTTTATTGATGCAAACCGACAAACTGAAAAAAATCAAATTGCCTTGGCTTTACTTGTCATTCTTGATAGTGGTATTGAGTGTTTGGACATATTACATGGTATCCACCGATAGTTTCTATATTTTTGCAAAACATGGATACGCAGTACTTACAATGATTTTCGGTTCGTTCATTGCGGGTTCTAGTCCTGAAGGAAGTGCAGCTATTGCTTATCCTGTTTTTACTTTACTCCTTAAAATCCCGCCAGCTATTGCCAGAAATTTTGCTTTCGCCATTCAAAGTATTGGTATGACTTCAGCAAGTTTACTGATTTTAAATTTAAAAATAAAAGTTGAGTGGAATTATATTAAATATGTAACGTTCGGAGGCATTTTCGGATTGATTTTCGGTACATATTACATTGTTCCGCTTATTTCTCCGCCTTTGGCAAAACTCTTTTTTGTATCACTTTGGTTAAGTTTTGGTTTGGTTTTATGGTACGAAAACACCAAACCAAAGCGTGAAGTATTCGATAAAATTCAATCGTTTCAACGTTCGGACATGGCTAGATTACTATTTTTTGGGTTAATCGGTGGAATGATTTCTTCTATTTTTGGAACAGGCATTAATATTTTCTCTTTCTGTTTAATGACGATTTATTATCGTATTGACGAAAAAGTAGCCGTGCCTTCATCAGTAATTATCATGACACTTGAAACGATTTTAGGCTTCTTTCTTCATGCAGGTTTGATTAATGATTTTCAACCAGAAGCTTTTGAAATGTGGTTAGCCTGTATTCCATTTGTCGCTATTTTTGCACCTTTGGGTTCTTTTGTTATCAATAAAGTACCTAGAAAAGCAGTTGCTACTTTTCTATACATCATTCTAATCGTTCAATTTATTGGAGCAATGTGGGTTATTAAACCTAATTTGATGCAGTTAATAATGTGTTTAATAACACTCGTAGCAGGACTAAGTACTTTTGTCTATTTGGCTAATGTGAAGAATAGTAGAATGGTGGAGGAGTAGAAATTTGTCTTTTTATAAAAGTCACTAGAGCTGGACTTAAGTCCAGCCCTAGTGAAAAACACTCACTCAAATCTACAAAATCCTCAATTTAGCAAAACTCAATAAAAGTGTTTTCTCGCCAATTGTTCCTTCAAATTGAATGACTGCTTTACGATCTGTTCCGTTTACATCTATCTTTTTTACTTTTCCGAAACCAAATTTTAAATGCTCTACTCGGTCGCCTTCTACTAATGTTTTGGTATCACTTGGCACAAAATCTTGTGAAGGTATATAAGTATTCCCAACTACAGGACGTGGAGCGGGTTTAGCAATTAAACTTGCCGTAGAAGTTGGTTTGTTCGAAGTACCAAAATCAGGTGCTTTTTGCTCTCGATTGCTCATTCTTACAAAGCCTTGCGGAGCAGGTCTTTCTTCAGGACGACGGATATTTTTAGCAAATTGCAAATATTGTGGGTCTATTTCATCTAAAAAACGACTTGGTTCACAAGGTTTCAAGCGTCCGTACTGATAACGAGATTCTGCGTAAGACATCATCAGTTTCTTCTCGGCACGAGTAATGGCTACATAAAATAAACGACGTTCTTCTTCTAAATCCGCTCTACTTTGCAACATCATTTGGCTTGGGAAAAGGTCTTCTTCCATCCCAACGACATAGACATGGTTAAACTCCAAACCTTTTGCTCCGTGAATCGTCATCAAAGTTACTCTGTCGTTATCGCCATCTGGATCGTCACTATCGGCTGTGGTCAATAACGAAACCGTTTGCAAGAAACTTGAAAGCGATTTATCTTCCTCCTCTACTTCGTTGTCATCCACAAATTCTTTGATGGAATTTAATAATTCCTGCACGTTTTCGTAGCGAGAAAGTCCTTCAACAGTTTTGTCTTCATGCAATTCTCTCAGTAAACCCGATGCTTTGGCAATATGTGAAGCGACTTCATAAGCATCTTTTTTATCGGCTTCAACCATGATTTTGAAAGACTTTATCAAATCGGCAAAGCCTTCGATGGTATCAGCAAATCGTCCTGCTTGGAATTGCTTAATATTTGAAACTACTTCCCAAACAGAAATTTGATTTTCTGAAGCCGTTACTGCAATCTTCGCAATGGTTGTATCGCCAATACCTCTTTTCGGTAAATTGATAATTCGCTTAAAAGCTTCTTCATCTTTTTGGTTCACTACAAAACGGAAGTATGCCAATAAATCTTTTACTTCACGACGTTGGTAGAAAGACAAACCGCCAATGATTCTGTACTTGATATTCAGTTTACGAAGTGATTCTTCAAAAGACCTTGATTGGGCATTGGTTCTATATAAAATAGCAAAATCAGTATTTCTTAAGCCGAGAGCCATTTTAGATTCAAAAAGATGCGTCGCAATCAATCTCCCTTCTTCGTTATCAGAATTCGCTTTGATAAGTTCAATCAATGAACCTACTTCGTTTTCTGTAAATACTTTTTTCTTTAACTGATTTTTGTTTTTGGCTATGATAGAATTAGCCGCTTCTACAATATTTTTAGTAGAACGATAATTTTGCTCAAGCTTGATGGTTGTCATATTTGGATAATCTTTCTCCAAATTCAAAATATTATCAATACTTGCTCCACGGAAAGCATAAATCGACTGTGCATCATCGCCTACCACACAAAGGTTTTTCGATAATTCCGATAATTTCTTGACAATCAAGTACTGCGAAATATTGGTATCTTGAAACTCATCGACCATAATGTATTTGAATTTGCGTTGATACTTATCCAAAACCGCAGGATGGTCACGAAAGAGAATATTGGTATTGTACAACAAATCATCAAAGTCCATCGCATTGGCTTGGAAGCAACGCAAAGCATACAGTTTATACAATTTGCCCATTTCTGGTAACTTCGCTGCTGTATCATCTGCTGCAATCACAGGATTATTCAAGTACTCGTCTGGACCAATCAAACGGTTTTTAGCTCCTGAAATACGGTTATAAATTACATTGGCTTTATATACTTTATCGTCCAATCCACGCTCTTTTACAATCGCTCTGATTAAAGATTTTGAATCGTCGGTATCATAAATTGAGAAGTCGGAAGTATAGCCCAAATGCTTGCCATCAAAACGAAGGATTTTTGCAAAAACCGAGTGAAAAGTACCCATCCAAAGGTTTTTACCGTCATTTCCAACCGCAGTTTCAATACGCTGACGCATTTCGCCAGCGGCTTTATTGGTAAAAGTGAGGAGTAAAATCTGAAATGGGTCAACGCCTTTTTCGATTAAATAAGCAGTGCGATAAGTAAGAACACGAGTTTTACCAGAACCAGCACCCGCAATAATCATCAAAGGGCCGTCTATATGTTGTACCGCTTCACGTTGCGGTTCGTTTAATCCTTTTAAATAATCCATAAAATTTTAACTCAATTAAAATTGACCTCAAAATTACGAAAAAATAAGGGAGGGCTAGGTATGAACTCAGCTTTGTTTTGGAAATGATTATTGAAAGGATTATCATCAAAGAAAATAAGCCGTAATTTTGAAGCGTTTTTTACTATTAGCAGGCGAATTAATTCGCCTGCTAATAGTAAAAATGATTTTAAAAGCTAATGCAGACAAATGGTGAGGGAATTTAAAACGTCATTAATATTTTATCAAATTAACAATAGTTTAAACACCTTCATATTAAACCTCAAAAATCACTAATTCACTCAATCACTCATTCACAATTAAAGACATGAATCAAACCAGAAAAATAAGAGATAACGAAAAGGCATTAATTATTCATCTTCTAGCAAAACTAAATTTTACGACAGAAAATTATCCCATCGACGAAGAAGTATTTGAATACGAAGGCGGAAAAATGGGAAGTATCAGCATTGGCAATAAAAATCCAGATGAATACGATGGCGATTTAATTCAGGTGGAATATACTGATTCCGACGGAACACCAGTATTGATTACCCTGACCAAAAACAAAAGTAACCAACTATTAGATTTAGACTTCTGGAAAGTTGATTTCTCTGCTTTGATTACTTATCCTAAGCCAGAAGAAGTGGAAGTTAGAGAGCTTCCTGATGATAGTGTTGAGCTTTAGACAAGGAAAATTACTGAAAGATAAATCTATTTTAGGATTATCTTTCAGTTGAATATTTTACTCATTGAATAACAAGTAATTAATCAATATATTTGTACATTAGTGGCTCTTTATAAAGAGTAATATTACAACCTAGAGAAAATTAAATTACTGGTACCAAAATATAAATTATATTCTATCAAACTCTATCATATTTAACACATGAAAACAATCATCACCTCCATGTTGGCTTTAACGAGCTTTGCTTCTTTCTGCCAAAACCAAAGTACTTTTGAAATTGAAACACTCTCGAAACCTGAGAAACTTCTTTATCAAACACCTTCCAATAATGTTTTTAACTTCTTAAATGCAAATATTGAGAAGAATTCTCAACTCCCAGACAGTCTGGTTACTTTCGGAGAACATCCTTTTTTAACTGGAATTATAACGGCTTACAAAGAGCATCGCCCTTTCACAATTTCGCCAGATATTATGTGGTTGCTAATAAGCCAAGGTTTTGCTAGGCATATTTCGAATAATTCAGAAACTTTCAGAAAAAAACTTGTTGGTTTTAAAGACAAAAAGACTTTGAATATTGTATCAAAGGATATTCAAATTGGTAATCCTAACAGCAATTGGGAAGCACTTTTTCCACAATTCACCAGTCAAATTAATGATTATACTGGCAAGAAATTAACAGGAGTACTTACTTCAGATTTTAGTACAACTACGCCAACAAGCAGAATTGTAAGTGAAATTACGGTGATGGAAACCTTAAAAGAATACTTCAATTATAAAGTAGTGCTGATTGGCTGTGGATTACCCAAAATTACCATTGAAGGAACCGTTGAAGATTGGCAAAAGGTACTCGAGAAAACAAAATATATTTCACAATACAATTTAACGTGGTGGACTTCAGCGATTGAACCTGTTTTAACGGAAATTATTGAAACTAAAAAAGGCAATTTCAAGAAAGATTTCTGGATGAATATGGTAAAAGTACATACCGAGAAAAAGTACGGTTCGCCAACATCTATTGACGGATGGATTGTAAAGTTTTTTCCCTATACCAAAGAAGGTAAAAAGACAGATTTAAAGCCAATTTTCAAAATCGACGATCTGGCTTCTGAATTGGTAAAAGTACCATTTGTGTTAGAAGATGTTCAAAACAAAAAGACTTATAAAATGGAGTTTTGGGCGGGTTTTGTAGGCTTGTCGCAAAACAAAAATGATTATACTTTAAAGCCAGAAATCGCTTGGGCAATCAATAATAAAAATACTTTCGACCCGAAAAAATCTAAATTTAGGTATCAAAAGCAAATCGACGATTTATCAATCAGTAATATCGAAACCATCCCAAATGATATTTACTCTTTGCAGAAAATAGATAATTTACATTTGTCGTTCATCAAAACAGTTCGTATTCCTGATGAATTGGCCAAAATTTCAATCGATAATCTTGAATTAACAGGGCAAATGTCGGTGGAAGAAGAGCAAAAAATCAGAAAATTATTGCCAAATACTAAGTTGAAGATTAATGGGGAAGTAAGAGAATAAAAGGTTTCAAATTAAAAAGGCTAGTTACTCCAAGATGAGCAACTAGCCTTTTTAATTTGTAAACTTTTCTTAAAACTTCAAACTAACTCCAGCCATTACATTTGTTCCAGCTTGTGGATAATAGAAATTTTCTGTGTAAACTGTTCCTTCTGAAATGTAAGAATAAGTATAACCGTTTGATTCGTATAAAGTATTGAAAAGGTTATTTACCAAGAAAGTGAAATTTACTTCTCTTAAAGTTTTGCCTTTTATCGTATAAATCGCACGAACATCATTCGTGAAGTAAGCATTCAATTTACGGTTTTCGTTAGAAGTATTGTCCATATACTGTTTGCCAACGTATTTAGACAATAAGCCAAATTCTAAACCTTTTGTAGGTGTGAATAAAATTTGCGAACCCACTATTACATTCGGAGAAAAAGCAATATCAGTTTTGCTAAGCGTTGGCAAAGCAACTTGTGTTTCGTTATCGTAATTATAGATTGATTCCGTGAAGTTCTTGATTTTGTTCTCTGACAAAGTAGCATTTGCATTAATTTTCAATGCTTTATTTACCTGAATACCAGCTTCTATTTCTAACCCCAAACGATAACTTTCTGGTACATTCACACGAATTGGTGAACCAACATCATTCAATTTCCCAGTTAAAACCAATTGATTGTTATACTTCATAAAGTAACCGTTTAAAGCAAAAGCTGCTTTTCCTTTTTGAGCTTTATAACCTGCTTCAAAATCATTCAGCTTTTCAGATTTTGGCGTTGCACCAACATTATCTACAAAATCAGAACGGTTTGGTTCTTTATTGCCAACGCTGTAAGACGCATAAGCCGAAGCATTAGGTGCTATTTCATAACTTACTCCAAACTTCGGATTAAAGAATTTGTAATCCACTTTTTGCCCGATGTTCAAAAGATTATCGTCTGTTCCTTTAATTTCATAATTCACAGTTCTTACTTGTAAATCAGCAAAAGCATTTACTTTTTCAGAAAGCTGATAGAATACTTTTCCGTAAATATTGAAATCTGTTTTCTGTGCGGTTCCGTTATAATATCTGTCTCCTAATTTTGAAGTAGAAGCATATTTCGCCCAAATGATTTCTCCATAATGACGACCTTCATATTGGTTTAATCCACCGCCAATATTAGCTTTCAGTTGCTTACTTCCTTGATAATCAAATGAGAAAGTTGTTCCATAAAAATCATTATCCAACCATTTTCTACGAACTAAATCTGTTTTTTTAACGGTATCTGTTCCTAAAATCACATTTGGTAAGCCATAATTTGAAAACTTATCTTGCTCCTTAAATTGTTCATAATAACCACGACCATAAGTATAATGGAAATTCAAATTGAATGTCCAAGCAGTTGACAAAGTATGTGAAGAAAGCAATTGATAGTGGTCTTGCTGATAATTATCCGTTTGGTTTGGATAAGTATATAAATTGAAAGTACGATTTATCGGTAAAGTAGCTTCTGATACACCTTCCCAAGCTTGATATGTTTTTTCTTTTCCTGAGAAAACATTCAAACGAACAAAAGATTTTTTTCCGAAATAAGCACCAGAAAGGTAAAATGATTTTAAATCAGAACTAGCTCTATCGACATAACCATCTGAAGTTACTTTCGACAAACGTGCATCAAAAGTAAACTTATCATTTACCAAACCAGAACCTACTAAAATAGTATTTTTTAAAGTATTGAATGAGCCATAAGCAGAATTGATTTCGGCATAAGCCTGTTTCCTGAATTCGTTCGTTGAAATATTGATAGATGCTCCAAAAGCACCTGCACCGTTGGTAGAAGTACCAACTCCACGCTGTACTTGGATTGAACTTACCGAACTAGCCAAATCAGGAGTATTTATCCAAAAAGTACCTTGAGATTCTGCATCGTTCAACGGAATACCATTAATTGTCACATTGATTCTTGTAGCATCAGTTCCTCTGATTCTAACACCAGTATAACCCACACCAGCTCCAGCATCTGAAGTAGAAACTAATGATGGCGTAAAGTTTAATAATTGAGGAATATCTTGACCAAGATTTTGTTTCTGAATATCTTCTTTAGAAACATCCGTAAAGGCAATTGCCGATTTTGCATTGGCTCTAGTCGCATTTACAACTACTTCATCTGCTGCAAAAGTAGATTTGCTGAGTTCAAACTTAAAAGAAATATCTTTCTGTAAATCAATTACTTGTACTTTTTTTTCGTAACCAACGAAACTTACTTTCAAAGTATAATTGCCTTTTTTTACATTTTTGAGAGTAAAAATACCTTGTGCGTTACTTTGCGTTCCTCTTACTGCATTCACTAAAACAACATTTGCACTAGCCAAAGGTTTATTACTTTCGGCATCAAGAATTTTACCAGAAATTGTATATTGAGCGTATGATTTGGTAGAGAAAAAAAGTACTAAAACAAACAAATTTGAATATTTTAAAATAGCAAAATGGTGATTCTTTGAAGGAAGAATCATGGCAACGAAATGCTTGAGAATTACTGTTTGAGTAAACAGATTTCTCAGATTAGTCGTTAAATTTTTCATTTTTGAAAAGATTAACAACAGGCAAAGGAGTCAAATCCCGTTAGATTTAACAATGTGAAACCCTATGTAATTGATTGATTTTAAATCTGTTTACATCATAATGATGCAAAACCAAATTTACAAAATCCCTTCGACGGAATTACCCGCATCAGGTTCAGTGGGTATAATCTCAGCCCGTTATATTAAGGCACCCCTTTTTGTGATTGTAGCACAAAGGTATAACGAAAATTGATAAATTGTTTTTTTTATTTTGGAGACTTGAGGATTTTGGACTCAAGGACTTTAGGCACAAGATACAAGAAGCAAGAATTTTGATTTTAGATTGTAGAATTTATGGGCTTTGGGATTTGAGGATATGCAATTTTATTTTTAGTTTAAGAAACAAATGCTCAAGCCTCAGAGGTTTCATAAAAGTGAAAATTCCTAACCGTAATACCTACAACTGAACTGACGAAACCCAATAAAGCAAAACTTAGAATAATCATTCCTCTCGATGGACTACTTTTCTTCACAGGTACTTGTGCGGGTTCTAAGACTTTAAAAACGGGGGTTTCTCTATGAATCCTTATCTTGGTTTCTTCCAATTCCGTAGCTAATTGCGTGTATAGATTATAAGCCAATTCTACTTCATGTTGTAATTTTTTGCCTTCATCTTTGGCGATATTCAAGAATAAATTCCTGTTCATATCCTGATAATGTGAGTAAGCAAAAAGGGCATTTTCATAATGTTTTTGAGCTTCATTGATTCGTGAGGATAAGAAATCTATGTCTTTTTGCGTTTTTTCTGTTCGGTACTGAATCACATAATTCAGTAGATAATCTTGCGTAAATTTGGCAAGCGTGGCGGCAATTACGGGGTCTTGCATTTTTACAGACATGGTAATAACCCCCGTTTTTTTATCTAAAGATGTCACAACTCTTTTATGCAACTCTCGGATTTGCAAATCTTCTTCTTTATTCAAATGAATCAATTCTGGAGTAATTGTCGGTTTATTTAAGCCCTTGAATTCACCTTTATTGGATTCTCCAACGAGTTTTACAAGAATTTCCTTTTTTCTACATTCTTTTAAATATTCTGAAACAAGCATTTCTCGTTGGTGTTGAATCGAGAAAACTTTTAAATGAAGCAACTGCATCAAAAAAGGCGTACTCTGCAAAATATTTGGATATAAATCTGGACGAACGGCTTCGGTTGAACCAAAACTACTAAGGTCAACGCCAGCGAGTCCAGCCAAAGATTTAAAATTATTCATACTTTCAGTTCCTTCTTTGATTTCCAATTCAGGTAAAATCTGCACTTGCGAAGTATATTCATTTGGAATATTATAGGCTATCAAAATGCCTATGCAAGTAAATAATGTACTAAAAATGAATATTTTCCATTTCTTCTGAAGTATTAAATGAAGCAAAGGAAGTAGCTTAAAATTGTTAAAAACAGGCTTAGTATTCATGATATAGATTTATTTTAAGTTGTTGCTGATATTAACCAACAAATAGGAAACCGAAGTAATTGCTCCCACTAAAGCGATGCGTTCGCCAGTAGAAAGCTTGTGAATATTTTCATTTTGTTGGCTTGGAACAATAATTTCTGCTCCTTGTTCAACTTTTGGATAAGTATGAAAAAACAAAAAACTTCTGATTTTATCCGAAATACCATTGGCGTATTTTATGTACAATTTCCGTTTGTTGGCTTTTTCCGTGAAACCTCCAGCTTGTCGGATATAATCTTTTACTTTGAGTTTCTTTCGAAAAGTAACTGCAACAGGATTCAAGAATTCTCCAGATAATTTTATGGTTTCTAAGGCTCTTGGGATTTCAAGAAAATCACCATTGAGTAATAAAAGGTTGTCCGAACTGTTGGGATTTTGTAAAATATAAGCCAAATCAATTGCCAAAACTGAACTATCTCGCATAAATTTAGCTCCTTTTGGAAAAGCTTCTTTTTTCAAACCTCCAGCTAAATGAATCAAATCTGTAATTCGTTGCGTTTTATCTTTTATCGTGTAAACGCCTGAAAAATTCACTTCGCCATCAATTCTGACTGATTTTTGAACGGCATAATTTGGCGATTTTCGAACATAAATTCTATCAAATGCTTGCAATTTGAATCCTGAATTTTCAGAAGATATTTTTAGATTACGGTCAATTTTAAAGGTGAAAATTTTCACTTGCTCGTGATTAATGTTACTTGAGTCTTCATCCAATATCCGTCTTGATAATTCAATTTCAGTAATACTTGCACCTTCTGTAAAGCCTTTGGCAAAAAGAATTAAGTCTTCAATCGTTAATCCTTCTACAAAATCAAACACGCCCGTTTTGTTTACTTCTCCGTAAATGCTAACCGTTCTTTTTTCTTGAAGAGAAGCAATAGAACTGATTTCGACAATATCTTCTCTTTGTAAAGGAATATCCGAAATTTCACTTCTAATCAATTTGCCAACATCAAAAGCCATGATAATAGGCTCATCATTTTCTTGTTTTCGAGTAATGGTAGCACGATTCAAAAAAGCTTCTTCTTTCAAACCTTCGGCTTTTTTGATTAATTCTTTTACTGTACTCGAACCCGTTTCTAAAGCATATTCGCCAGTTCTAAAAACAGCACCTTTTATTTGTACTCTATTTTCGTAGCGTTCCAAAATTGCTCCGACGCTGTATTTATCACCATTTTTAGGGATAAAATTCTGTACTTCATTTTCAGTAATGTTGAAAAGTTTTAAACCTGTCGCTGTATTTCTTTTGAGGGAAATTAAATAGGTGTAAGCTTTATCCGTAAATCCGCCAGCGAAACGAAGTATTTCTTTGAGATTTTCTGTAGATTTTACTTCAAAAATCATCGGACGTTTTACTTCACCCAATATTTCTACTCTTGTTTCATAATCCGCAATTCTGATAACATCTTGGTCTTGTAATCTGATATTATCTTTTTGGTCGGCACGGAGTAAAAAGTCATACAAATCAAGAATTCTAACAATTTTGTTATTTCTGATGACTCGAATATTTCTGAACGAACCATTTTCAGAAGGGCCGCCAGATAGATACAGTGCATTAAAAACACTTGCTAAAGATGAAATGGTATAAGTGCCAGGACGATTGACTTCGCCCGTAAGTGTTACTTTAATACTTCGAACATTCGACAAAGTAATTTGTGCAGAAACGCCACTTTGTGGTAAATTGATGCCTTGATAAAGCTGACGAAGATGTTTGATAATTCTTTCAGAAGCCGTTTCAATACTTAATCCGTTGATGTAAATCGGAGCAAGATTCAGAATTTTTATCGTTCCTTCTGGACTGATTTTTACTTTATAATTATCCAAAGCATTTCCGAAAATATCAATATTTAACTCGTCGTCGGGACCTAATTGATAATTTTTTGGCGTTGCAATACGTAAATCGGGTTCAAAACTTAAATTATTTTGCGTGAAAAGAGATGCTCCGAAAATGGCAGGTTTGGAAGAATGATGTTCGAAAGAATCATTTTTGACAAAAGGAATTGCTGGTTTGATTACTTGTCGAGTCGATGCAATTTCTTTGAGAGAATTCGGTTGAAGATTGTTAAAATACTTTTTAGTAAATCTTTCTTGAAGTGTATCAAACTGTGCCGAAGAATAACCTTTCAGCAACATGGCTTCTTTGATTTGCGATTCGGACATGCCATTTGCCTGAGCTTTTAGAAATAAAGCTTTCAACTGTTCATCGCTAAAATCGTTGAGTTTCTTTTGCGCTAGAATTTTAGAGCAGAAAATGAAAGAAAATAAAAAGATGTAGCAAATGTAGGAATAGCACTTCCCACAAGGTTTTGTCTGTAGGCTCATTGTCGTAACAATTTACAGGTGATAACTGTCTGATTGATAGAGAACTCTTCCTTAAAAATAAGAAATAAAATTATTCAAAGGAAGAGTTGAGCCTAAATATTTTTTGAATTATAAACGTTGCATCAATTTTACAACCATGGCATCTTTCCACGTTTTGAAAGTACCAGCGATGATTTGTTCTCTTGCCTGACCAACCAACCACAAGTAAAAACTAAGGTTATGAACACTGGCAATCATTGCTCCCAACATTTCATCTGCTTTCAATAAATGACGGAGATATGCTTTTGTATAAAAATTACTTGCATAACAATCAATACCTGAGTCGATTGGCGAGAAATCATCTTTCCATTTTTCGTTTCTCATATTAATCGTTCCTTCCGTCGTGAACAGCATTCCATTTCGGGCATTTCTGGTCGGCATTACACAGTCGAACATATCAATTCCCAAAGCAATACTTTCTAAAATATTGGCAGGCGTACCCACGCCCATCAAATAACGAGGTTTATCTTTTGGCAAAATATCCGTGACCATTTCTGTCATTTCATACATCATTTCAGCAGGTTCGCCCACAGAAAGTCCGCCAATAGCATTTCCTTCACGTTCAAAACTAGCGATTACTTCTGCCGATTTTACTCTTAAATCTTTATAAACACTTCCTTGAACAATCGGGAAAAGTGTTTGGCTGTAACCGTATTTCGGTTCGGTTCTATCGAAATGTTCGCAACAACGTTTTAGCCAACGGTGCGTCATTTCCATCGATTCACGAGCGTAGCCATATTCGCAAGGATAAGGAGTACATTCATCAAAAGCCATGATAATATCTGCACCAATAGTTCGCTGAATATCCATTACTCCTTCTGGACTAAAGAAATGTTTTGAACCGTCAACATGCGATTTGAACGTAACGCCTTCTTCTTTGATTTTTCTACCAGTTCCTGCCAAAGAATATACTTGGTAGCCACCAGAATCCGTGAGAATAGGTTTGTCCCAACCGTTGAATTTATGTAAACCGCCCGCTTTTTCAATAATATCCAAACCCGGACGCAAGTAAAGGTGATAAGTATTTCCCAAAATAATTTGAGCATGAATATCATCTTTCAGTTCACGCTGATGCACAGCTTTTACAGAACCAGCCGTGCCGACGGGCATAAATATAGGAGTTTCTATTTGTCCGTGGTCGGTTTGAAGTACACCTGCACGGGCTTTAGAATTAGGGTCATTGTGTTGTATATCGAAAGTCATTTGCTGAACAAAAAGGATTTTAAGACCAAGAAAAGGAATCTGCTTATCCTTTCTGAATTTATTTTTACTGAAATCTTACAAAATTACGAGTTTTATCAACAAATCTTTCTTCTTTTACCGATAGCCTTTAGGCTTTTACTTATCTTTGCACTCCCAAAAGATTAACTAACTGATATTTAATACCTTGATACCCTTTCTATTTAGCATATACATATTTTCTGTTGGTCTTCAACTATTTTTTATTTTATTCGTTTTTGCCAAAGTCAACAGACATGAAAGTCCGATTCACGAAGAAATAACTTCAGAAGGCGTATCAGTAATTGTTTGTGCATGGAATGAACTAGAAAATTTAAAAGAGTTGATTCCCTTATTAGATGAACAAGATTATCCAAATTTTGAAGTAATCATCATGGACGACCGCTCTTGGGACGGCACGCATGAGTATTTAATGAAAGAATGTTCTGCATTTCAACAAGTAAGATTTATACAAATAGAAAAAACACCAGCACATCTTTCTGCTAAAAAATATGCTTTGACTTTAGGCATAAAATCAGCAAAATACGATGTTATTTTATTGACCGATGCCGATTGTCGTCCGCAAAGTAAAGAATGGATAAAAGGAATGGCGGAATGTTTATTGCCAGAAAAGCAAATCGTTTTAGGTTTTTCACCTTACTATACAGAAAGGTCATTTTTGAATAAATTGATTCGCTACGAAACCTTTATTACGGCATTACAATATTTTTCACTGGCGATAAAAGGACAGCCTTACATGGGCGTAGGCAGAAATTTGATGTACAGAAAATCATTATTTCTTGAAAACAAAGGTTTTGCAAAACATACGAATATTGTAGGTGGCGATGACGATTTGTTTATGAATGACGTAGCCACAGCCGAAAATACAACGGTTTGCTTGAACCCAGATACTTTTATGTATTCTGTACCAAAGCGTACTTGGGAGGCGTGGTATCGTCAGAAAACAAGACATTTATCGGTTAGTAAATATTATCGTTTTGAAAATAAATTAATCTTAGGTAGTTTGGCTTCCACTCAAATATTTTCTTGGATTTTACTGTTTGTATTAATTCCATTTACGCTAGAAACGGTACTTTTATATGCAGTTTTGGGCGTTTTTGCACTAAGATTAATTGCTCAATGGATAGTTTTTGCGAAAGCTAATCAGCGTTTTGATAATATTTTTAAATCAGCCACACTCCCACTTTGGGATTTTATATTCACATTATATTTTTTGATGATGGGAGTTAATAATCTGATTCCTAGAAAGAAAAAAATGAGATGGAAATGAGGGAGTTTTGAGTTGTGAGTGATGAGTTTTGAATTACAAAACAACCATTCCCAATTAAAATAATCACTTATTCACTAACTCGCTCAATTACACAATAATTAAGAACATGACAAACAACAATACATTAATAGAAAAGTATTTTCCACAACTTACAGAAAAGCAAAAACAGCAATTTGCTCAGTTAGGAGAATTATATGCACATTGGAATGCCCAAATCAATTTGATTTCGAGAACCGATATGGATAATCTTTATGAAAAACATATACTTCATTCATTAGGTATAGCAAAGGTCGTTAACTTCAAAGATTTCACTGAGATTTTGGATGTTGGCACAGGAGGCGGTTTTCCGGGAATCCCATTAGCGATAATGTTTCCACATTGCCAATTTCACTTAGTTGATAGCATTGGAAAGAAAATCAAAGTAGTAAACGAAGTAGCAAAAGCCTTAGGTTTAGAGAACGTAAAAGCCGAACAAATAAGAGCCGAGCAAATTGATGGGGAATATGATTTTATCGTAAGCCGTGCTGTAACTCGCCTTTTACCATTTTACGGTTGGGTGAAAGGAAAAGTAAACATCAACAATTACAATAAACTGAAGAATGGCATATTGTATCTAAAAGGAGGAGATATGAAAGAAGAATTGAAGGAATTAGGCAAAAAAACAAGAACCTTTGAGCTTTCAGACTATTTCGAAGAAGAGTTTTTTGAAACAAAGATGGTTGTTCACGTTCCGATGAGTTAAAAATGACTTTTCAAAAGTAAAAAAGTGCAAGAAAATATCATTTGTAATATTCTGAAAATCAAGTAATAAACATTTTTCTTTAAAATTTTGATATTTTTTTAGTAGGAAACACTTGCATAATATTCAAAAACGGACTACTTTTGCATCACGATTAACAACAATCCTTCTTAGCTCAGCCGGTTAGAGCACATGACTGTTAATCATGGGGTCCCTGGTTCGAGCCCAGGAGAGGGAGCAAAAAGCCTTAAATCACACGATTTAAGGCTTTTTTGTTGGAACACATTTTAATTCTGTTCCTTAGGCTTGGAACAGTAGGAATGTTGATTTTTTCTTATAACTTTAGGCAATTAAAATAGATAGATGTTTTAATTATTGGATAATGACAATCTGATGCTATAAACCTGCCAATTAGTTATTCAATCTTTATAGCTATCTATGATTTTTACATCCTATAAGCCTCCAAAATTGCTTCAGAATACTCACAATAATGACACTGAATATTGCATCATATAATAATGGTTCTTCAAAAGTATCCTCTATAAGGAAACAAGAGGATATTGATAATCTCATTATTAAAAAAATAGCATCATTAACTATTAACGATAGTAAAATATGGACTTCTCCCAAGTACGATAGAAGTAAAAATGTTCATCGCTTTTTTCAATATCCTGCGATGATGGTTCCGATTGTGCAACAAACTCTAATCGAAAGCATTACTACCGTTGACAATTCTGTAACTACAATTTTAGACCCTTTTATGGGTTCTGCTACATCAATTGTTGCTGGAATGATGAATGGATTATCGTGCTATGGTCAGGATATAAACCCTTTATCTATTCTGCTTTCCAAAGTAAAAACTCACTATTTTGATATTGAGGAAGTCTCTAAAAGGTCAATTGAACTAATCAAATCAATTAATTCTGATGAAAGATTGTGTATTGAGAAAAATTTCAGAGGTATTGATAAATGGTTTAAAGTATCTGTTTCATTAGAATTATCAAAAATTGTAAGAGGTATAAGAAAATGTGAAGACATTGAGATAAGACGCTTATTCTGGATTACTTTAGCTGAAACAGTTCGACTTTCATCAAACGATAGAACAAGTACTTTTAAGTTGCATATTAGACCATTAGAAGAAATCCAAAACAGGAATATTTCAGCAAATGAACTATTTGAAAAATTGCTTAATAGGAATATTGATGATATTGTAAGCCATAATAAAATGCTTTTATCCAAAATGCTTGTTGGTAAAAATGGATACAAAAAGAAAATCTCTATTCTTTTTAAGAACTCTACAGAGTATATTTTTATACCCAATGGAGGTATTGACTTATTGGTGTCTTCTCCTCCTTACGGCGATAATTCTACCACTGTCCCTTATGGTCAACATGCATATTTGCCTTTACAATGGATAGACTTAAAAGATATAGATGAATCAATAACAGAAGATTTGCTTTCTACTATCTCTGCGATTGATAGAAAAAGCCTTGGGGGAAAACTTATATTACCTTCGCAAGAAATTGTGGATAACTTATTTGAAATATCTCCATCATTAAGGAACGTCATTGAAAAATTGACAGTGACACATCCAGATAAAACAAGTAAAATTATTTGTTTTACCAATGATTTATATATTGTCCTACAAAAGTGTTGTGAAGCAGTAAGAAAAAATGGCTACCTAGTTTGGACGATTGGTAATCGAAGAGTTGGTGGTATAGAAATTCCTAATAATAGAATTTTGATTGAACTCCTTGAGCATAATGGAATCAAATTGCTTACTGAAATAAAACGAGATATTTTGAATAAGAGGATGGCTCAACGAAATCGTTCGACTACGACTATGGTCACCGAAGATATATTGATTTTTAGAAAAACATTTTAATGCTTTGAATCGTGACAAACTTGCAAGAAAATCTACATTTCGATATTTCAACTTCTGTAATTAAACAGTTGGGAGAACAGCTAATTTCGGATGAGGTTACAGCAATAATGGAGTTAATAAAAAATTCTTATGATGCAGAAGCTGACTGGGTCAAAATTGATATTGATGTTAATAACTGTTTGACAAATGATTTCCATTTCAATGATGTAAAAGGTTATATACTACTCGAAGATAATGGAGAGGGAATGTCATTGTCAGATATTAGTAGCAGATGGTTGGTTATTTCGTTTTCTGCTAAAAGAGACCAAAAAGAAAGTGGAACATACAATGAAGGCAAAAGAATTCCATTAGGAGATAAAGGTTTAGGCAGATTAAGTACGCAAAGAATAGGAAAGCAGATTGAAATAGTTACTGGGGTGGCAGATGAAGATATATATCATTCTTTGGCATACAATTGGGATGATTTTGATGGAACACGAAAATTATCAGATGTAAAAGTTGTTTATAGAACTTTCTCCAAAAAAGTAGGTTTAAAAGGAACAAAAGTAGCTATAACTTCCCTTAATAATCCAACAGTTTGGAAAGGCGAAGCATTTGATGTTTTTAGAAGTGAATTATCCAAAATGATTTTTCCTGTTAAGGAGAACAGACCATTTAATGTTCGATTATCTGTAGCTGGACAAAAGGTAGATTTGGATTCATTGAATGAACAGCTTAGAAAGCAGGCTATCGGAGAATACAAATTGAGATATGATGGAAAGAAGCTCAACATCGAAATATTATTAAAATTAAATAAGCTTAGGGGAAATGATAGTTCTTTCTATGAGAAAACTATTATATCTGATAATGGTAAAGCTTTTTTTGAGTTTTTGACAGATAAGCAAAGAAATAAGCGTGAGTTTTTAGATAAAGTTCAAACCGAATATTTAGGACAACTTAATAACGGATATTTTTTTAAGTATAAGACAGAATATCATTTTGAGAAAATTGCAAAGAATTCTGTTATCAGTGGTGATATTCTGATATTAGCCAATCCAGGTATTTTTGATGGAGAAATTCTTGAGTATGATATTAGAGGAGATGTCGATTTGAATGAAGAAGAGTATTTTGATAGCGTAGGTGAGTATAAAAGATTAGTAAAGAACCAAGTTGGAGTGAGAATTTTTAGAGATGGATTTGGCATCAAGCCTTATGGGTTGAATAACAATGATTGGTTACAATTATCAACAGGACAGACCTCTGGAGCTTCATTTTACGGTTTACGTCCTGGAAATATTATTGGATATATAAGTATTTCAAATAAGGAAAACTTGTCATTGACAGAAAAAACGGATAGAGAAGGTTTTGTCGAATCTCCATATTCTCAGAACTTTTTTTTAATTACAAAAAAATTTATTAGTGAAATTAATTTAGTTTTAGAAAGAGCTAAAAGAGCTTTAAATACATATAAAAGCGTATTAGCTGATAGTAAAGGAACATTTCAAGGTTCTACAACTAAGGCAATTGAAGGTGTAAATGCAGTGGCGGAACAATCAAAAAACACACTGCCTATTATCGAGGAATTACAGACTGATTTAAGTACTATTTCCAAAGAAGTAAAACAAAATATTGATTCGCCTTTATTTAATAATCAAAATACAACTTCCGCAGATTTAAAAGTAGTATCTTTTTTACATAAGGCGGAAAACACTTTAATGCAAGTTGAAAAAGCTATAAAGTCTTCAGCAGAGCTTGATAACAATGCTGATTTTATAGCTCCTCAAATTAATTTGTTAAAAAGACAACTTCATGATTTTTCAGAATTAGCAGGTTTAGGATTGACAGCAGAAGCATGGTCTCATGAAATTTTAAATATGTTGGAAAGAATTTCAAGTCAAACTAATGATATTGAAAAGCGTCTAAAAATGCTAAAAAATATTGATTCTGTGATTTACATTTATATTGAATACGTCAAGAGTTTTGTTCAAAACTTACGCATTCAAGTAAATCATTTTTCTCCTTCGTTAAGATATAATCGTGAAAAGAAACAGGAAATAAAATTGTCTGAATTTATAGATGAGTCGAAAGCTTTTTTTGTTTCTAAATTCACTAAAATAAATGGAGAAATCAAGGTTTCTATATCAGAAGACTTTAAGGTTAAGGCTAATAAAGGTAAACTAACACAAGTTTTTGATAATATTCTCTTAAATTCAGAATATTGGCTAAGGAAAAAACAACTAAGCAATAATAGTTTTTTACCAGCTATTTTCATTGAAGTAGATTCTCATTTAATTAGAATTTGGGATAATGGAAGTGGTATTGATGAAACTATTGCAGAAAGTATCTTTCAACCTTTTACTACTTCAAAACCAGTTGGGGAAGGTAGAGGCTTAGGTCTATATATAGTTGAGCAAATTATTGAATCAATGGGGGGAGAGATAACATTACTTCATAAACGTAATACAGAAAATAGGAGATATATATTCCAAATAAATTTAGAATCTGCCAAAGTTAATCCATAAAATTATTGCTACGAGTATGAGCCAGCCTTTACCTAGAACATCATACACCATTGAAAATGCGAAAGAGCATTTAGCGTCTTTATTACATTTGATGAAAATAGACAAAGTATATTTTGTTGATGATTCATTGGGCGATGAACCGAATGTTAATGAATTTATAGGTCTAATTCGTAAAATACAAGATATTGATAAGTTAAGAGATGGTTTAAGTTTTTTTGAATTTAAAGATGATTTAGACCTATTTATCGACAATATTAACGATACATGGGATAATCTTACACCTGATCAGAGAAATAAGTGTTTTGTAGTTGTATATAAGGCTGTAGGCAAAGATTATACAAGTTTAGATGTTTCATCTTCATTAAAGACCTTTTTCAATGAGGATATTTGTGTTTTATGTTCTCCTGCTCAATGGGAACAATATATTCTTCATACCCATCATAAAGGAAGCAGCAATATATTGGTATTATTCGACCAAGATTTAAATAAATCGGGTGGGATTTTTGTAACCAAAAAAGGAGAAGATTTGATAATTGATATTAAGAAAGGTGGCTATCGTTCTAATATCTTTCCCGCACTTTTTACTTACACAATAACAAATATCGAGGAAGAGCTATCGCAAAGGGTTGAGATTGTTGAAAAGTTTAAAAAAGCTGGCGAAGCCTTGTCGAATGAGGACTTCTTTGTATTTACAAAAGATAGACTGGACAAACCCGATTTGTTTGCAGATGCTATCAAAAAGCTTTTTCTAAATCAGTATTGTGAGCAAGTAAAAGAGAAAACGTTAAATCTTGCTAAAAAGGCATTTGACAATACCATCCAAGAGTTTAATATACTTGATACATATTCTTTCGATTTTGCGGTACTAAAATCATCGCTAAATGAAGGTGTTTGGGAAGTAGAAACTCTTTTGAGAATCATAAATATTTATTTGGATGATTTTATTAAAGCTGAAATGATAAAATCAGACTATTTGTTACAAGCAAATGAAGCTTTTGAAAAAGCTCATGCTATTTCAAATAGTTTTAATATCTCCATAGAAGGAATAAAAACCCATCCATATCAAAAACCCATAGAGCTAAGAGCAAAGGAAATATATGAACAAGGAAAAATTATTAATGGTCTTCATAAACCATTAGAAAATGGAGATATTTTCGAGGTTACGGATTCAAAAGGAAAAAAAAGTTTGTATGTTTTAGTTGCACAGGAATGTGATTTAATGTTAAGGAGTACAGGCAAACGTAAACTTCAAACTGGAACACTAATATATCTGAGTTCAAAGATAGTTAAAGATTTAATAGCTGACGAAAGTAAGTCCTTTAAGGAATATGAAACGAAAGGCAGACCTTTTACATTTTGGGACATAAGATATAAATTAGACCATTTTGAAAATACAAAAGTAGGTATTGCGAATTTTACTGTATCTCCACTCGTTGTAGATTTGATTTTTCTTGATTTAGTATCTTTTAATCATCTTGGTGAGGCTGAAATTAATTTCAAAAATAAAAATGAACTAAAATGGCTTCCCTTTAATCTTGTAAATATTTAATAATCAATATATTACCAATAAAATAACCCCGGGAAAGTGTCAATACTGGCAATTTTCGGGGTTTTTCTGTATTTTGTTTCTGCTAAAAA